>JBBIQF010000779.1:0-2790 GCA_037442445.1 Planctomycetaceae bacterium | reverse complement strand
CGCTTTCGATCACGTCGGGATACAAGGTGCCCTGGGCCAGGAAGCGGGCGCCCGGGATGCGGGCCGCTTCGTCGGCGAAGCATTCGACGAAGGTATGCCCGATCCGCCGCCGCTTTTCCTGCGGCTCCACCACGCCATCCAGAGCCGCCAGAAAGCGCTCCTCGGCGTGGACCACGTGCAGTTCGGTCTTGAAATGGCCGGTGAACTCCTCGATGACCCGGGCGGCCTCCCCCTGGCGCAACAGGCCGTTATCGACGAGGATGCAGGCCAACTGGGGCCCAACGGCTTCGGACAACAGCGCCGCGGTAACCGCCGAGTCCACCCCGCCCGACAGCCCGCAGATCACCCGGCTGGTACCGATCCGCTGGCGCAATTCGGCGATCGTCTGCCGGGCGAAGTCGCCCAACTGCCACGTGCCGCGGCAACCGCACACGGCCATCAGAAAGTTGCGGAGGATGGTCGATCCCTGCGGCGTGTGGGTCACCTCGGGGTGGAATTGCAGCCCGTACAGGGGGCGGTCCTTGTGCCGCACGGCGGCCACGGGGCAGGTATCGGTAGCCGCCAGCGGCAAAAACTCGTCCCCCAGGGCAGAGACCTGGTCGCCGTGGCTCATCCAAACCTGGAATCGCTCGGGCAGCCCGGCAAGGAGGGGGTCGGGACGCAAGAGGCGGCAATACGCCCGGCCGTATTCCCGCGCCGGGGCACTTTCGACCCGGCCGCCGAGCACGTCGCAGGCCAATTGCATCCCGTAGCAGATGCCGAGGATGGGTATGCCGAGATCGAAAATCGCCGGGTCGCAGCGGGGCGCCCCGGGTTGATACACGCTGGCAGGCCCCCCCGAAAGCACCAGCCCTTTGGGGCGGATTTCGGCGATGCGGCTGGCCGGCAGGTCATGCCGCACGATCTCGCAGTACACCTGCTGCTCGCGGACCCGCCGGGCGATGAGCTGCGCGTACTGCGACCCGAAATCCAGGACCAACACGCGTTCACGGGTGACGTCGGTCATCGCTGGCCATCGCTCGCCGCGGCGAAAAACACATGATTTTAAGTCTTGGCCGCGATTTCGGCTAGATACGCCAAGCTCCGCCCCGGATGCCCGGAAGCTCTTTGGGCCAGATGCTCGTGGTTTGGCTTGTGTGGTTTGGGGCCATCGCATAGCATAAAGCGCATGATGCCGCCCGAGCCCGGCCGCCAAACTCGGTGGCCGGGCGTGCCGGCGGTGCGGGAGTCCATGGGATGGCCGGTTTGAGCCAGCGGGTGGGTTTCATCGGTGCCGGGCAAATGGCCACGGCATTGGGGCAGGGCTTGGTCCGCAGGGGGGTGGTCGCTGCCGAGGGCCTGTGGGCCAGCGATCCTGTTGCCGAGGCCCGCCAGACATTCCGGCAAAACACCGGGGGCACCGTTACCGCCGACAATCACGAGGTGGTGCGTGCCTGCGATGTGGTGATCCTGGCGGTCAAGCCTCAACACCTGGTGGCGGTACTGGACGAGCTCCGCGGGCACGTCACCCCGCGGCATCTGGTGGTATCGATCGCGGCGGGAATCCGCCTGGCGGTCCTGGCCGAGCACTTGGGCGATGGGCCTAGGCTGGTCCGGGTCATGCCGAACACCCCCTGTCTGGTGGGGCTCGGGGCGTGTGCCTATTGTCTGGGGCCCAACGCCACGCCGGGCGATGGCCAGTTGGTCCGGCAGATGTTCGAAGCGGTCGGCTCCGCCTGGGAGGTCGAGGAAAAGCAGTTGGACGCGGTGACGGGGCTTTCGGGTTCCGGCCCGGCGTTCGTGTACATGATGATCGAAGCGCTCAGCGATGGCGGGGTGCGGATGGGCTTGCCCCGGGCGGTGGCCACGGCCCTGGCCGCCCAGACCGTCCGCGGCGCAGCCGAGATGGTGCTGGCCACCGGGCAGCACCCGGCCGTGCTGAAAGAGCGGGTGGCCAGCCCCGGCGGCACCACCATCGCGGGCTTGCAGGTCCTGGAGGCGGCCGCGTTTCGCGGCGCACTCATGGCCGCTGTGGAGGCTGCGGCACGCCGGTCGGCCGAGTTGGGCGGGTGAAGGAAACCGCCTTTACCCGGCCGCCGATGCGTGGCCTGGTCCCCGTATCGGCGGGGGCGCCCCAGCGGCTGGGCGCTGCCGGAGCGCATCGGTGCGGCCAGCGCCGAACGGCTCCGCCGGCCGGGGCTTGGGGTCGCAGGTATGTCGGTCTTCTGTTTGATTGACGACAAGTACGTGCCTTTGTACCGGATACTTTGGGTCTCCGCTTTGCCGCACTTTTGTGGCTCGCCCGATTGCCAGCAGGAGGGGAACTACGAAGTGCGGCTGGAAGATGGCGAGTCGGTCTGGTGCACTTCGCCCGAGGAGCGGGACGCCGTGTTGCGGGCCCTGGAGGCCTGGGCCAGCCATCGGCCACCGGACCCAGAGGAATCCTGAGCCGAGGAGCTCGCCCATGTCGATGTTCGAGAACGACCAATACCAGTGGCGCGATACCTACTGCGTGCTCTTCGAGTCGGGGCGGCGCCCGAAGCTCAAAGAGGTGGAAAAAAAGCTGTCGTCCCTGGGGGGCCGCTATATGCTGGCCAACGGGATGGCGGGCAAGAACGGCGCCTTCGAGTCGCTGACGGTGGTGGCCCCCGACGACTTCGCCGCCTTGGATATCTGCTTTGTGCGGGGCGAAGAGGTCCGCGAGCAGGTGACGCAGATCCTCCGGGAAATGAAGGCCAGCGACCTCGGGCCGGAAGACCAGGCCAAACTCGATCGACTGCGCCGCTGCGACGCCCGCTTCGACGTGCTCCA
>JBBIQF010000778.1:0-2001 GCA_037442445.1 Planctomycetaceae bacterium | reverse complement strand
TCCTCGGCCGACGTGTGCGGCGATGCCAGGAGCAACTCGGCGTAGCCCAGGATGGCGGTCAAAGGGGTGCGGATTTCGTGGCTCATATTGGCCAGGAACTCGCTCTTGGCGTGGCTGGCCGACTCGGCCGCCTGCCGGGCCCGGTCCAGCTCCGCCATGATCTGCTCGCGCTGGTGGAGGTGGTGCTTCAGCCGGGCCGCCACCAGTACGATACACCCATCCCGATTGCCCACAACAGGAAATGCCAGCCGAAAACCAGCATGCAGTCGCGCCTGGCCAGTTCCCATACCGTGGGCACCGGCAAGGTAACGCTTACGGCACCCCGCACGTCGCCTTCGCGATACCCCTGGTTGTGGCACCGCAGACAGGCTTTTTCGATGTACAGGGGCCTGGCCAGGCGCAGCCAGGTCCGTTCCGCGGTGGCGATGAAGTCGGCCACCTCGCCTTTTCCCCGCTCGAAGGCCGAAAGCGCAGCCAGCTCCCAGGCATCGGGGGTATTCTCCGGATTGAGCGGCGCGCGGCTCACCAGGCGCAGCCGTTGGCCCGAATCGCTCGCGTCCGACTGGTGGATGAGCCGAAGCAGATACGCGGAGTTCAACAGCGTCAGGCGCCGGCCATCGTTTAGGGTGATCTCGCGTTCCGGGACGTGCAGATAGGGATTAGGGGGCAACTCCTGGCCGGCCTCGACATATACCCCGCCAGCCCGGGCGATCCACTGGCGATAGGTCATGTCGGTTTGGTAGATAGCCTGGGCCTGGCCGAGGGCGTGCTGGCGGCATTCATGGCGTTTTCCCAACAGAAAGAGGACCGAAAGGACCACGACCACCAGGGTCCATCCGCCGGAGACCAACCAAAAGCACCGCCGAAGGGAGAAAGGGCGAAAAAACACACACCTGGCAAGTCGCATCGCGGCAACCACCCTCTTGCGTCGTCTGCCCGCACCCACGCAGGAATGATAGCATTCGGTACGCCCGGCAGTGGCGGAGTTCCGCATCAAACCGTGCTGGCTCCCTCCGCCGGAATTTCCGGCAGTAATAGGTGTGCCGTTGGTGCGGGTAGCGCCGGGGCAAGGGCTGAACGCGGGCAGGCGCCGGGCGGCTGGGGTTGCGGAACGAGGCGCCCGAGAGCACGTACCCCTCTTTCGCGAGGCGGCCCGGGGTTTAATAATACGGCCGTGCATATAGGGTCCTTTGGCCGCAGGGCCGCCGACGGGTGGAGTTGGGGGAGTTTGCCCGGCCGCGGGGGCCCTGCGGCAGTGAAGCCGGCCGGTGCGGTGCCATGCCCGCCGAGGAGGTGCAGTAATGAAACGTCGTCGTTTTTTGCAGGCGGCTGCGGCCGGGGCCTTAGCGCCGTGGGTGGTGCCGGGTTCGGCACTGGGCAAAGCGGGCCGGCCGGCCGCCAGCGAGCGGATTGGTCTGGCGTTTATCGGTCCGGGCGGGCGCGGGGTGCAACTGGTGCGGGAGTTCGCAGGCCGGCCGGAGGTCGAGCCCCTGGCCGTCAGCGACGTCCGCCGGGCGGTGCGGCAAAAAGTGCAGGCGCTTATCGACGAGATCGTGGCGGGGAACAAGCCGGGCGGGCCGTACCGAGTATGCCGGGCGTATCGCGATTTCCGCGATGTGCTGGCCCGGCCGGATATCGACGGCGTGGTCCTCTCCGCCCCCGAACACTGGCGGCCGATCATGTGCATCATGGCGGCCAAGGCGGGCAAGGACGTGTTCTCCGAAAAGCCATTCGCCTTGACCCTTCGCGAGGCCCAGGCCATGGTGGCCGCCATTCGCCGCTATGGCCGCATCTTCCAGCACGGCACCCAGCGCCGCAGCAACAACGAGGGGAACCTGCGGGACTACTGCGAGATGGTCCGCAGCGGCCGGATCGGCAAGGTGACGCACGCGGTGGTTACCGTGGGGCCCTCGCCGGTGCCCGATTTTCCCGATTACACCGCCCGCCATGCCCCACCCGACCCCGAAGAGGTCGATTGGGACCTGTGGCTGGGGCCGGCCG
>JBBIQF010000777.1:0-2019 GCA_037442445.1 Planctomycetaceae bacterium | reverse complement strand
ACAGCCAGGCCGAATTGCTCTATGCCGCGCTGAAGAAGGCCGGGGCCAAGCCGCTCTTGGTGAAGATCGAGGGGGGCGGGCACGGCATTGGCGGCCCGGAGGTCAGCAAGCGGGTGCGGGCGTTTCTGGATAAGCACCTCCGCGGGCTGGAGCTGGAAGTCTCCGAGGAGCCTATCGCGGCCCCGAAACCGGTGCTCCGCGACGCCCCCAAGCTGCTGCGCAAACCCAAAGTCGTGCCGGCTGAAAAGAGGTGATGCCTGCTTCGCCAGAGCACTTGGCTGCCCCTGGCCAGAAAACGGTGTCCGCTCGCCCCGAGACATCGGTAGCCGTGGGCCGCCTGCGAGAAACGGTTGCCGTGCTCCGGCACGGTTTGGGGTGGCGGCACGTGGCCCTTTGGCTTGGACCTGCATCGGGATCTGACCCATGCCCACCGAGACCATGACCCCGCGCCAGCGGCTCTTGGAAGCCCTGGCGCATCGCGAACCCGACCGGGTGCCCATCGACCTTGGGGGCAACCAGACGGGCATCCACCGTCTGGCTTACCAGGCGCTTTTGCAACGCCTGGGGCTCGACGAGCCGGTGGAGATCATGGACCCGGTGCAGCAACTTGCCCGGCCGTCGGAAACGGTGCTCCAGCGATTTCGCGTGGATACGCGCTACATCGCGGCCGGGCCGGCCGGCGATTGGAAAGGGGGCGTGGTGCAGGTGTATCGCGATGGGCGCCTGTGGCACGACCTGGTCGATGAGTTCGGCGTGCGATGGTCCATGCCGGACGACCAGGGGCTGTACATGGACATCACGCACCATCCGCTGGCCGGCGCCACGCTGGACGAGGTGCGGGCGTATCCGTTTCCGCGGGGGGACGATCCCGGCCGGTTCGCCCACCTGCGCCAGCAGGCCCAGGACCTCCGCCGCAACACGCCGTATGCCGTGGTCAGCGGCATCTCGGGGGTGGTGTACGAGACCTGCTGGTATCTCCGCGGCCTCCAGCAGTGGTTCATCGACATGCTGGAGCAGCCCGAACTGTGCGAAACGCTCTTGGACCGGGTGCTGGGGTTTTGGCTCGATTGGTTCCGGGCGTTCCTGGACGAAGTGGGGGACCTGGTCGATGTGATCATGATCGGCGACGACTTGGCCGGCCAGAAAGGCCCCCTGTTCCGCCCCGACTTCTACCGCCGGGTGGTCAAGCCGCGGCAGAAGCGGCTGGTGCAGTACATCCGCTCCCGCACGCAGGCCAAGATCTGGTATCACACGTGCGGGGCCTGCTATGGTTTCATCCCGGAGCTGCTGGACAACGGGATCGATATCCTCAACCCGGTGCAGATCAGCGCCGAAGGCATGGAGCCGGCACGCCTGAAGGCCCAATACGGCGACCGGCTGGTGTTCTGGGGAGGCGGCATCGATGCCCAGCACGTGCTGCCCTGTGCCTCGCCCGAGGAGGTGCGGGAGCACGTGCGCCGCAATCTCGAGGTGTGGAAGCCGGGCGGCGGTTACGTGTTCAATAACGTGCACAACATCCAGGCCGCCGTGCCTGCGGAAAACATCGTGGCCCTGTACGACGCGGCGTACGAGTTCGGCTTCTATAGCTGAACCGGCGAGGCGGCGGGGATGCTGCCCGGGCGCCAATCGACCAGCCGGAGTTCGACGCTCCGCCGGCCGGCGAACTCGTTGATCATGGGGCGGTACGCCACGTCGAAGGCGTCGGGCGTGTGGTTCAAGGGCTCGGCCCAATCGCTGGCCCCAAACGCGATGGCCCGCAGCGACACGCCGTGTTGCACCAATTCCATGGCCAGATGCCGGCCGCCGTTGCCGATGGGCCGGGGCGGCCGGGCCAGCCGGACCCCGGTGGTGCACAACAGCGGCCGGGGGTTCCCCTGGCCAAACGGCGCCATGCGTTCGATCTGCTCGACGGCCGCCAGGGTCAAGGCGCTCAACGGAGCCTCGGTATCGATGACCAGCTCGGGCGCCTGGCTCATGAACTGGCCGTGCTCGGCTGCATATTCTAGCATCGCCGCCCGG
>JBBIQF010000776.1:0-2030 GCA_037442445.1 Planctomycetaceae bacterium | reverse complement strand
GAACCCATCGCCCGGTGGGACCGTAGTGCCAGCCGGCCACACCAGTTCGGGAGATGGGCAACTATCGCCCGTCTCGGCCGTGGGCCCGGCCTCAAACCCCGCACAACAGCTTGCCAACCCTGCGGCTCAGACGCCGCCGGCCGGGGCTGCCGCCCCCCCGCCCCTTGCTCCCCAAAATGAGGGATCAAATGGCGTTCGGCCGCTGCCGACAGTGGATTCATCGGAACGGGAGTTCCCCCTCATGGACCCCTGGCCCTACTACCGCCGTTGAACCACGCGGGTTAAACTCCCCTCGGGGCCGCCTGCGTGCGGCCAGGCCGGGTGGTCGTTCCAGCCGCAACGCAACCCCCTCAGGGTTCGGCACTTCGAGGCTCGATGGGTGGCCGGCCAGGGGCGTAGATTCGCAACAGGGGATGGCATCGATGAGAAACCACTTGTCCGACCGTTTGTCGGAGTACCAGTTGTTTTTCCGCGAGTACGTGCGGAACTTCCGCACGACCGGGGCCATCCTGCCCAGCAGCCGAAGCCTGGCAAAGGCCTTGTCGCGGTATGTGGGGGGCGATCGGCCCAAGCATATCCTCGAGGTGGGGCCCGGCACCGGGGCGGTTACCGTAGCGATCATCGCCCGCATGGGCCCCGACGACCGATTGGACCTGGTCGAGCTGAACGGCTGCTTTGTCCAGCGGTTGCGACAGCGGTTCGAGACCGAGCCGGCCTTTCGCCAGGTAGCCCCGCGGTGCCGGATTCTTCACCAGCCCGTGGAGGAACTGCCCGCCGAGCCCACGTATGACGTGATCATCTCCGGCCTGCCGCTGAACAATTTCACGCCGGACGAGGTGGCCCGCATCTCGCACGTAATGCGGGCTCTCTTGCGGCCCGGGGGGACGCTATCGTTCTTCGAGTACATCGGCATTCGATGGGCCCGCTCCTGGTTATCGCGGCGCCAACAGCGGCGGCGCTTGCGGGCCATCTCGCAGGTCCTAGGCGAGATGTTGAGGGAACACGAGGTCCGCCGCGACTGGATCTGGGCGAACGTGCCCCCCGCTTGGGTGCATCACGTGCGATTCGACATGCCGGCTGGAGCCTTCCCCGTTTCGCCATCTTCCGCGAATGATCTTGCACGCCAGCGGGCCGGCGGGTAACTACCCCGATTTAGGCGCTTGGCAGCGTCTTGGAGGTTTTTTGGTGGAAAGGATTCCCATGAATCGGCGGCGATTCCTGTTGGGTTTCGTGGGGCTGGTGGGGATTGCGGGCTGCCGCGGCCGGCAGACGGCCCAGATCAAAAGCCCCTACGAGCCCGACATGGTCGGGAGCCACACGGCCGGGGCCGAAACCTACAAGCCCCTGGTCGATACCGCGGTATCGAACCTCCTGGCACGCCATGCTGGCGGGGTGCATCCGGCGGGGTTCGCCGATGGGCACAGTGGCCCGCTGCGAATCTGCTTCGTCGGCGTCGAAAACAAAAGTGCCGAAGAGATCGGCGACTTCAAGGAACAGCTCTATCAGCAGATCGATACCCGCATCGTGCAGTCGCAGGTGTACCAGCCCATCAGCCGGCGCTTCGTCGAGGCCGGCCTACGCCAGACGCGACTCCGCCCCGACGACCTCTTCATTCCTGAAAACATGCGGGCGTTCGTGGCCACCATGGAGCAAATGGGCCAGCCGTTCGACTACCTCCTGTTTGCCACCATCACCTCCGGCACCACGCGCAGCAACCAGGACTACCAGCGGGACTACGTGCTGACGCTGGAGATGGTCGATGTGCGGACCGGCCGCTCCGACAAAGAGTCGGCCGAGATCAGCAAGGAATACAACGTCTCGGTCATGGCCAAGCTCAAACACCTGGGAGGCAGGTAGGGGGCGCGGCCGGGCGAGCCTGGAAGGATGCGGAGGCGATGGCGAAGGACGAATGACGAATGACGAAAGCCAAATGTCGAATGTCCAATGACCAAGCACCAAGCACCAATGACCAAGCACCAATGACCAGGCACCAATGACCAGGCACCAATGACCAATGACCGGGCATCAAT
>JBBIQF010000775.1:0-2038 GCA_037442445.1 Planctomycetaceae bacterium | reverse complement strand
GCGGGTCAACAGCCCGCCCAGCAAGCAGATTTATCTGCTTTCCGACCAGCAGGCGGGCAACTGGCCGAGCGACTCGCGGGGCCTGGTGGGCCAGCTTGCCGGGCCGCTGCACGTGGTGCAGGTCGCCCCGCGCCCCGAAGAACTGGAAAACGCCTGGGTGGCCGAGGTGAAACTCCAGGACGAGCTGGCCGACCTGCAAACCCCGGCCGTCTTCCTGGCCAGCCTCCGCTTCGAAGGCCAAGCCCCCCGCCACGGGGTACAGGTGGCGTTGAATGTCGACGGGGTGACCGTGGCCACGCAGACGGTCGATCTCCAGCCCGGCCAGACCCGCGAGGTCCGGTTCCCCCCCTACCAATTCACCACGCCTGTGGAGCCTGGGCAGGTGACCTTCGTGCCGGTCTCGGTTTCGATCCCGCCCGACCGGCTGCCGGCCGACGACCAGCGCTTCCTGGCCGTGCCCGTGGTGGCCTCGCTGCCCGTGGTATTTGTGGACCAATACGGGCCGGACGAATCACCCGCACGCAACCGGTTCGGCGAGACGTTTCGGCTGCGGCGGCTCTTGGCGCCGGTGACGGCCCGCCACCAGGCCGATAAGCCGCTGGTCGAAATCCGGCACGTGCGCATGGACCGGCTGGATCGCCAAATGCTGCACGACGCCCGGCTGGTGGTGATCGCCGGGGTGAGCCGGCCCGACGGGCCGCTGGACCTCTTACGCCAGTACGTCGAGCAAGGGGGGCCCCTGGTGCTGGCCTGCGGGGGCGATTTCGATCCGGCGGCCTGGACCGAGCTTGCCTGGCAAGACGGGCTGGGCATCCTCCCGGTTCCCTTGCGCCAGAAGGTGGGGGGGTTGCCGGGTTCCTCGGCCCGAATCAAACCGTTCCAGCTCGATGTCGCCACATTGGTGCACGAGTACTTCCTGTTGGAGCAGGCCTCGCGAGAGGAACTCGAAGAGCTTTACCGCTTGCCGTATTTCTTCCAGGCGGTCGAGGCCGACGCCAGCCCCGAGTTGATCGACCGCGTGGTGGCCAACGTGGCCCGCGCGCGGCATGCCGTGCAGGAGCGCCTGGCGGAGATCGACAAGCGCCTGGCCGAACTCGCCGCCGAAGACGCCCGAGGCACCGCCAGCCCGTCCCAGCGCCAGGAGCAGGCCCGCTGGATGCGCGAGCGTGAGGAACTCCGGCCGGAATGGCTGGTGTGGGCCCGCGGCCGGCTGGCCCCCAGCGATGCGGACATGACGCCCCAGGCCCAAGCCCAGGCCGAGCGGCCCGTGGTGCTGGGCCGGTACACCAACGGCCTGCCGTTCTTGATCGAGCGCCGCCTGGGCCGGGGCCGGGTGCTCTTCGTTACCACCGGCGTGTTTCGCCAGTGGAACACGCTGACGGCCACCAACGCGGCGGTGCTGTTCGACCGCATCTTCCGCGACTTGCTCCGCCAGACCTTGCCGGAGCGCAATACGGATACCTCGCGGCCTTTGGTCATCCCGGTGGCCGAGGAACTCCGCGGCGCCCGATTCGCCTTGGAAGGGCCCGCCGGCCAGGTGCAGAGCCTTTCGGCCGAGGCCATCGGGCCGCATCACGCGGGCCTGCGCTTGCCCGCCTTCACCCGCCGGGGCATCTATCGCCTGACCGCTCTGGCCACGCCCGAAACTCCCCAGGCAGCACGCGATACGCGGCTGTGGGAGACGGTGGTCGCGGTCAACGGCCCGGCCGAGGAATCGGACATCAAGCCCCTCGACGAAGTCGACTGGCGGGACCGCCTGGCCGGCGCCGACTGCCGCTGGGTGGCCGAGGGCGAAACGCTCTCCTTTGCGGCCGCCAGCGTCCTGGGCCACGACCTGTGGCAATGGCTTTTGGCCCTGGTGCTCTTGGGGTTGTTGGTCGAACTGGTTATCCTCGCCTGGCCCCTGGCCGCACGGGAGCAAGCGAGATGAACCTCACGCTGTGGTTGGGCCGGCTATTGGGGTACGAAAACGCCGTGGAGATCGGCGGGGTGGAGCCTTCGCTTTCGGCCCCGTGGGCCCAGGCGGCCCCGGCCTGGG
>JBBIQF010000774.1:0-2051 GCA_037442445.1 Planctomycetaceae bacterium | reverse complement strand
CGAGGCGATAGAACAAGCGCTCGCCGCATTGGAGCACGCGCGATGAAGATCGCTTTGGTAGGCTACAAGGGTGCGGGCAAGAGCACGCTGTTCGAGTGGCTGACGGGCACCCGGGCCGACCCCGCTTTGGCCCACACCCTGCAAAGCGCCATGGTGCCGGTCCCCGAGCCGCGGGTCGAAGCCCTGGCCCGCATCTACCATCCCAAGAAAGTCACCTACGCCTCGCTGGAGATTGTAGATACCCCGGGCCTCAGCCGCACCCACGAGGGGAACGCGGCCCGGCTGGCCCAAATCCGCGAGGCCGGCTGCCTGGTGCTGGTGGTCCCGGCCTTCGACGGTTCCGATCCAGCCGCCCAACTCCGCACCTTCCTGGAGGACTTCATCCTGGCCGACATGGAGATCGTGGCCAACCGCATCCAGCGCGTCGAGGACCAGTTGCGCAAGCCCCTGCCCCGCCACGAACACGAGCAGCTCGAACACGAGCACCAGACGCTGAAAACGGTACTTTCCGGCCTGGAGTCGGGCCGGCCCCTGGCCGAGGCCGAAATGACCGACGACCAGCGCCGCGCCACCCGGGCGTTCCGCCTCTTGACCGAAAAACCCCGCATGGCGGTCATCAACACCGCCGACGACGAGACACATCCCGAGCGTTTTCTGTCGGCCATGCCGGCCGACCTGCCCGCCGTGGCCATCTCCGTGGGGCTGGAACGGGAACTCTCGAAGATGTCGCCCGAAGAGCAGGCCGCCTTCCGGGCCGAAATGGGCGTCGGCGGGGCCGACCGCCAACAATTGCTCCGCACGCTCATGGATGTCTCGGGCCAGCACCTGTTCCTCACCGCCGGCGAGAAGGAGGTCCGCTCGTGGATGATCCGCAAGGGGGGCACCGCCATCGAGGCCGCCGGCATCATCCACACCGATCTGGCCCGCGGCTTCATCCGCGCCGAAGTGATGCACTGTGCCGACCTGGTCCGCCTGGGCAGCGAGCGCGAGGTCAAGGCCCACCACCTCGTGCGCCAGGAGCCTAAAGATTACGTCATCCAAGACGATGACGTGATCCTGATCCGCTTCAGCGTATGACGTTTTGGCCCGTTGGCTAGTCCTACCGGTAGCCCTTGCGGGTCAGATCGAGCAGCCGGTCCACGTCGGCGGCCGTGACGATGGTAGCCCCCGCATCCAAATCGCAAGGCAGGATGCCGTACCGGCAATAGAGGGCCAGTTGCACCACGGGATAGTACCCTTGGGTATAGGGCTGCTGGTCTATGGTCATGCGGAGCACGCCGCTTCGGAGCATGCGCAGAATCTCGGGCGAAAGATCGAAGCCGGCCGCCGCATACCCCTTGCCCGCGAAGTGCCGCTCGATGGCGTGGCCGGCCGCCTCGGTGTCCGTAAGCCCCGTGGCCAGCACGAAGCGGATGCTGGGATCGGCCTTCAGCTCGCCCGTGATGATCTCGGTCGCCCGCTCCGGTTCGTTGGTCGAGCAGATCACCTTCCAGGTCATCTTCCGCGGGCGGAGGGCATCTTGCAGGCCTCGCAGCCGCTCGTCCAATGCCGAAATGCCCCGGTCGTGCTGCGTCAAAAGCACCTTGCTGCCTGCAGGGACGAAGGTCGCCGCCCGGCCCAGGGCGAGCCCGGCCTCGTAATAGTTCTGGCAAATGCCCGCCAGCCGGGCGTTGGGCGTGCGCCGGTCATCGGTATTGAACGCGACCACGGCCACGCCCCTTTGGCGGGCGTCGCGGACCACCTCGTCGAACGCCACCGGGTCGATGATGTTCAGGGCGATGCCGTGATACCCCTCGGCCACGGCTTTGCGCACCAGTTCGGCCTGGGCGGCCACATCGACACCCGGCGTGCCGATGAAGTCGCACTCGACATCCATGGCCCGGGCGGCATCGCGCAGGCCCTGCTTGACCGGCCCGAAAAACGCCTCGTCCCGGCAGCAGGTGATAAACACAAACCGCAGCCGACCCTCGGCAGCCGCCGCCGGCACGCCGCCTGTTGCCAATAGCGCCAGCAAAGCTGCCGTTGTCCACTGGATACGCGGCATGGCGAAG
>JBBIQF010000773.1:612-2086 GCA_037442445.1 Planctomycetaceae bacterium | reverse complement strand
AAGTCGTGGTTGCTGCCCGGCACCAGGTCCCGCGCCGGATCCACAATCGACCCCAGCCGCGCCAATCGAAACGGCGGCTGCTCCACGCCCAGCGGCAGGCAGATCCAGCACGCTTCGGGCCAGGAGTCGGCGGGCTTGTCGTGCAAGGTCACTTCGAGGTCTACATAGGGCACCCCCTCGTAAAGCACCACCCGGGTGGTAACGCGATGGGGACGCACACCGCCAACTTTGCCTTCCATGACCGCCTGGGCACACCCAGCAGACGATTCCATACGCAGTCTGCCCTTTTCCGGCGAGGCGGCCTGGTAAGGCACCTGGCTGGCGGGCGGCATGGGCGGCTTGCCCAGTTCGTTGACCGCCCAATCGGCCTTGATCTTCACGTAGGCGCGGACATACGCCGCCACCTGCTCGGCGTCGAATCGCTCGTATAGGTACTGGCCCAACACGTAAGGTGCCGCGCGGTCCACCAATTCCCGGCCACTGGGGCGGTGCACCAGCGAGCGGATGCCCAGCCGCTGCGAATCGACAACCGCACGCCACTCGGTGGTTTCGATGCAGCCGGCCTGGGCATCGACCTGTGGTGCCCTATCTGCCGCGGCCTGCGAAGCCGGCACAAACGTGCGGTATCCCATGGCCGGCACATCCCGGGCAAGAAACCGCACCACGCCCCCCTCGCGATAGCAGGGGATAGCTGGGCCCCCCTCGGCCGGCGCAACCGCTACCAGCGGGCCCTGATCCCAGGGCACGGCCACCACATCGCTCCGCTGCCACGGCAGAGGATTGAAAACCACAATGCGCGGCCCCGCTACTGCCACTTCCCGGGCCAGGGCCGCCAAATACTCGCGCCGCAGACCCTCGCACACCCGGTGCGCCGATTCGATGTAGGCGGTATGATCGGCCCACGATTGCTCCAGTCGCTTGAACCGGCCCGCGGCCAACTCGCTCCGGAACGCCTCGCCGTAGGGAAACTTCACTTTGCCGGCCTCGTACCGCGTCACCCAATACAGCGCACCGCCCCAAGTGTGCTCGCCGTACAACAGGCTGTTTTCGTAAGCCGAGGCCAACGGGCCGGCCACGTCTCCCACCGCCACCTGCCACGCCCGAAGCTGCGTGTGAAGCGCCTCGATGCCCGGCATGGCGGCGTGCGTGCGCCGGGCCAGCGATGCCCCCACGGGGTCGCACATCGGGCCGTGAATCCATGTATCGGGCATGTCGCCGCGCACCACCGGCACCGCCGCCTCTTCCCGCAAAATGGCATCCCCAAAGTCCGAAAGCCGCCCAATCCGCACTTCCACGCCCGGCAGCTTCCGCCGCGCCTCGGCCAGCACCGCCGCCACCTCCTGCGGCGTGGGCGGCCCGTGGTTGTCGCCCGTATGGATCAACGCCAGCCACGTCCGGTACGGCCAACCCTCCGGCGGTACCAGGCCCGTGCCGTACCCCGCTCCCTTGGTGCTGAAAAAGGGCTCGAAGATGT
>JBBIQF010000773.1:0-602 GCA_037442445.1 Planctomycetaceae bacterium | reverse complement strand
AATACATCGTCAACAACCGCGAACCGTCAGGCCCTTCCCACCAGAAAAGCATCGGTACCCGCGGCGAACTGCTGGCCGCATTGCAACCCAAATGCAGGAAATCCACCCCCGCGTGCTTCAACAGCGTGGGTAGAATCCAACTGTGGCAGGGCACGTCGGTCATCTTGGCGTCGCGCGCAAGGGGCAAGCCCGCTTGCCGGCAAAGCCGCGACGAAAACCCCAGCCCCCGAACCAGGTCCTCCAGGTCCAGCGTCTCGGTATGCGTGGTAAACGGCAACGCGTGTACCACAAACCGCCCCTGGCGAAACGCCTCCAGCACCCGGGCCTTGCGCTGCGGCGACTGGCCCGGCCAGTCCTCGACGATCTTGCTCAAGGGCCAGCCCGGCAGCCGCCGGTAGCTTGCGGTTGGCCTCCACCACTTCCAATGCCTGATCGATCATCGTGGTGCGATACCGCGCAATCACATTGGCCACCAGGTCGGTGTAACCGATGTCGAAATGCGTCTTGAAAGCGATGATCACCCGCCGCAACGCCGGCCGAGCCGCCTGCTCACCAGCCCGGGCAGCACCCGCCAGCCCAACACCGGCGGCCATCCATAGGCC
>JBBIQF010000772.1:0-2093 GCA_037442445.1 Planctomycetaceae bacterium | reverse complement strand
AGCGCCAGCACCGAGGCGATGCACTCGACCATGCCGCTGCCAGCACCCAGATTGCCGAAGTAGCTTTTGGCCGCCACCACCGGGACCGGCTGGGGCCGATCGGCGAAGACCTCGGCAATGGCCTGCGCTTCTTCAATGTCGCAGCTACGCGTGCTCAGGCCGTGCGCGTGAATGAATCCCACCTCCGGCGGTGCAATGCCGCTGAGATTCAACACGGCGCGGAGGGCGTTCTTCATGGCCAGGCCTCGGCGGGCGACCAATCGGGCCCCGACGGCCGAGCTGGAAACCCCTCCCAGCAACTCCGCGTAGATCGTAGCGCCCCGCCGCCGGGCAGCCTGAAGCTCTTCGAGCACCACCGCACCTGCCCCTTCGCCCAGGACCATCCCCGAGCGGTGGCGGTCGAAGGGCCGGCTGGCCCGCGCAGGGTCCCCATCGCCGGGGGCCAATTCTTCCTGCTGGGTCGCGTGGATGGTCTTCAAAGGGTGCAGCCGCGTACCGGTGCAACCCACAACGATCACGTCGGCATTGCCCCGGACGATGGTCTGCCGGGCCTCGCCCAGCGCCGCAAAGGCCGAGGCCTCGCGCAGAGTGATCGAGTTGCTCGGCCCGCGGAGGTCGTTGTAGATGGCCAGATGGCTGGCCGGCATGTTCGGCAAGTACTTCAACAGCCACAGGGGCGACATCTTGGGCAGCCCGTGCTGCGGCCAGCGCCAGGGCTCGAACCGCCCTTCCGCATCCAGGCACTCGCGGATGCCCTCGGTGAACTCCTCGGGCAGGGTCACCATGTAATCGCTGCCAAAACAGATGCCGGTGCGTTCGGGATCGGCCCGGCCGGCCAGCCCCGCGTGGTGCAAGGCCAGTTGCGCGGCCGCAACCCCCATCTGGCACTCCCGGCACATGACCTTCAGCCCCTTGCGGATGGCCTTGGTCTGCTCCTTGTCCAAGGGGCCGAAATCCTCGACCGTGCCTCGAAACCCCCGTGCCTCGGCCGCGATCCGGGTGGGAAAACACTCGGCGGGCACCGCCGTCAGGGGCCCCACGCCGCTTCGGCCGGCGCACAGGGCCTCCCACATCTCCTCGACGCTGTTGCCGAGGGGAGAGATGACTCCCATGCCGGTAATCACGACCCGCCGTGTTGCTTCGCGCATCAAGCTGCCGATCCCTGTGCCTTGACCTGCCCCATGGCGTCCGCCCAGGTAAAGGGTGATTTTAGGGCAAACCGTGCGGCCCCAAAACCCCGCCATTACGATCTGGCCCCACCGCCGAGCCCGCGCAGTCCTGGCAGTGGACCCAACCCCCGCCGTTATGGGCCGCCACGTATCGCCGCCCGGTGCGCCGGCTACCGCAATGGATAGGGGGACGCCCCCCCTTGCCCGGCAGTATTCGTCCGCGCGGGCAAGCTCTTCCCCTTGCTTTCGACCAGAATGAGCAAGTCGGCCCGCGGCGCCGCGCTGCCAAACGGCAGGGCTAGCCCCGAGATGACGGTCCGCGGTTCCCCGGGCACGGGCGACGGCACCACCCCCAGCTCCACAAGCAACACCTGTTCCACCGGCCAGCGGAAACGCTCGTGGAACCGGAGCTGGCACCACTGCGGCACCTCGATCTTGGTCCGCTGCCGCGGCGCAAGCGGCGTCGCAACATCGAGCATCACCGGCTCGAACTTTTCGACCTGGTCGATGTGGCACCGCAAAAGGGCATCCACCATCCGCCCATCGACCGACAACAGCGGGCTGAACTCCAGCGAAAACCCCTCGTCCACCAGCGCGGTCTCGGGCTCGTAACCCGGCCAGACCTCGGGGCGGGGGATGACGTTGCGCACATAGTTCCGGCCACGCAGGGCGCTGACCACGATCGACTGCCCGCTGGGAACCAACAGGTGCGGCGAGTTGTGTTCGCGGTAATCGGTTCTGCGGCGGAGATCCGCCAGCAGGAGGGCGGCCGCCTCCTTTTCCAAAAGCCACGCCTGCACCCCCGGTGTCTGCACCGGCACTGCCTGCAACAGCCGCTGCGCCCGCACCCGCCAGTTCGGGCTATCCAACGTGATGATCCGCAAGCTGAAGCCGTGCGATTGGGCGTCGGGGTTGAGGAACCGG
>JBBIQF010000771.1:0-2097 GCA_037442445.1 Planctomycetaceae bacterium | reverse complement strand
GTGGCCGAGGCATTGCGTGTTGCCCGGTAACGTCCCGGGCCGTGAACGGTTACGGTAGACTATACGCGCTACGTGTGCGCCTAGGGTCATGCGAGGAGCTGGATCGATGGCGGGTTTCCGACGAGGGTGGATGATTGCTGTGGTGTTTTCCATCGCGGCCGGGCTAGAAGCGCCGGCGGCCAGGGCGGCGGAGAAAGCGGTTCCGGCAGGGGCAGCGCCGGTGGCCAGCCGGGCGTGGGCAAGAATCTCCGACCGCCGCGACTCGGTCGCCCTGGGCAACGCGCGCCTGGAGCTTTGGCTGAGCCTAGCCGACGGCCGCTGCCAGGCCGTGCGCCTGGTCAACCATCTATCAGGCCGCACCCTGCCTTTGGCCAACGACGACTTCGCCCTGGAGTTGGCGGGCAAGCCCCTGACCGCGGCCGACTTCGCGGTCCAAGAGGCCATCGAGGAGCCGTACCCCGCAGGCCAGCGGGTGCGCATCCGCATGGCATCGCGTACCGGGGGTCATCGGCTGGAACTGGTATACGAATTGGGCCATGCCGAGTTCTTTCTCCGCCGGCGCCTGGAGCTGGTCCCAAGCGCCCCGGTGGAACTGGGCCAGGTGGTGGTCTGGCAGATCGGCCTGTCCGGTGCGTGTGCGGGGCAGGGCTTCGGCGATCCCGTGCTATTGGACGACACGTTCTGGGGATTGGAGTTTCCCGCCGGGCACAACCGCTATGAGTCGGGCAAGGTGCGGCTGGTGCAGCATCCGGGGCGCGTGGTCAAGGACCGTTTCGCCTGCAAGCCGGCGGTGCTGGGCGTTTCCGAACAGGGCCGGGCGGCTCGCCGCTTCCAGCAGTACGTCGATACCTTCCGCATCACCCCGGCCGAAACCACCCTGTTTGTGAACTACAACACCTGGTGGACCCTGATGCCGCCCACCGAGGCCAATTGCCTGGAACTCGTCAAACTGTTCAAGGAGAAGCTGTTCGAGCCGTATGGCGAGTCGATCGACACCTTCACCGTGGACGATGGCTGGGACGACAAGAACAGCCTTTGGGCCATCCAGAAGGACCGCTTTCCGCGGGGTTTTGCCCCCTTGGTCGAGGCCTTACGGGGGATCAATGCCCGGCTGGGCATCTGGCTGTCGCCCTCGTCGGGCTATAACCATGCGCCCTGGCTGGCCCAGCAAGGCTACGCCGCCAACAGCAACCCCTGGTACATCTGCCAGTCGGACCCGAAATACCGCAAGGACATCATCGCCCGCGTCACCGAACTGGCCAAGGAGTACGGCGTGGCGTTTTTCAAGTTCGACGGGTTTGCCGCGGCATGCGATGCCCCCGGGCATGCACACCGCCCCGGGCCGTTCGCCCAGGAGGCCAATACCGAAGCCTACATCGACCTCCTGCAAGCGGTGCGGCGTGTGCGGCCGGATATCTACCTGGACCCCACGTGCGGCATCTGGCTGAGCCCGTGGTGGCTGGCCTACGCCGACTCGCTGTGGGGCGAGGTCTCGGGCGATTACCCCGATATCATCGTGCCGGCCCCCATAGTGCGGCACAGCGCCACCACCACTCGCGATGCCATGTTCCGCCGCCGCTGCCGCGAGCATCCCGGGTTTCCGCCAGCGGCCATCGAGCACCTGGGCATCATCGTCATCACCCCCGAGCCGTGGGAAGATAACGCGATGATTGTCGCCGGGCGCGGATGCCGCCTGCTGACGCTGTACATCAATCCCGAGTATTTTCGGTCCGGCCCGTCCGATTGGGCCTTTCTGGCATCCCTGTTGAAATGGGTGCGGCACAATGCGCGGGTGTTTCAGCACACCGAACTGGTGCTGGGCGAGCCGCTGCGGGGCGAGGCTTACGGTTACGCCCATTTCCAGAAGCGCCGCGGCGTGATCGCTTTGCGCAATCCCACCATCGAGCCGAAAACCGTGCGTTTGGTGCTCGGCGAGTCGGTGGGCTGGCTCGAGGCCGACGGCACGTTCCTGGCCCGCATCGTCTATCCGCGGTATGAAGTGCTGCCGCGCGTGCTGCATTACGGCGACACTTTGGAACTCCTGCTGGAAGCGTTCGAGCCCCTGAGCGTGCACGTGGACCCTGTGCCGGCGCGCGC
>JBBIQF010000770.1:0-2103 GCA_037442445.1 Planctomycetaceae bacterium | reverse complement strand
AACTCGCCCCGCTAGGCACCCCCGGTGGGCCTTTTGTGGAAGAGGAGCAAGAGGGCCCGGCGTGTGAGGCGTGCGGCCACCCCTGCACGACGTGCGATGCCTGCGGGGAGGCGGTTTGCCCCGACTGCGGCTGCCACGGCGCCCATTGCCGCGAGTGCTTCCGGTTCTTGTTCCGCCATGTGGCCTTGTTTGGGGGCGTGCAAGGATTCAAAGGGCCGATGGACCTGGGCCGCAACGGAAACTTCGGCTTCCACGAAGGCGTCAACTGGAGTGGGCCGCTGGGCGACCCCTGGCACAGCGGCTACCAGATAGGCATCCGCGGCGTGCACAGCGATTTTCTGGGCAATCAGGTGCAGGTGGGCCAGCCGGGCGGCGGCCTGGTCTTCGACGACAACAGCCGGGATCAGATTTTCGTAACCGCGGGCGTGTTCCGCCGTGCTCTGGAGGGCGGCCTTCAGGGCGGAGCGGTTTTCGACTACCTGCACGACAATTACTATGACCAGGCCGACCTCAAGCAAGTCCGCTCCGAAGCCTCGCTGGTGGCCGGCCCGCACGAACTCGGGTTTTTCGGATCGTTCGACGTGGGTGGGCGGATTCCCTTTGGGCGCGCGAGTGTCACCCCCATCCAGGCCAACGACATCTACTCGCTGTTCTACCGGCGCTACTTTTCGGGGGGCGGCCAGGGCCGCATCTGGGCCGGTGCCAGCGGGCACGGCGAGTTCCTCGTCGGCGCCGAGGCCACGGTGCCCTTGGGCTCCAGTTGGGCCCTGGAAAACAGCTTCGTGTACCTCGTGCCTGACCAGCAACAGGACGAGTCGTGGAGCGTGGCGATATCGCTGGTGTGGTACCCCGGCCGGGCCTCGCGATGCGTGTACACCAACCCGTACACGGCCCTATTCAACGTGGCCGACAACGGTACCTTCCTGCTCCGCCGCCAAGGCCCGACGCAATAACGGCCGCACGGTACGCGCCCCATTCGCCTTGGCCGCTATGGGCCGGCGTGTGAGCACCAATCCAGGCCGAAGTCCAGCGACCCGGCCGAGTGGGTCAGGGCACCGACGCTGATGCGGTCCACCCCGGTTTCGGCGATCGCCCGGACGGTTTCCAGAGTGACCCCGCCGGAGGCTTCCAAGATGACGTTGGGGGCCATGGCATTGCGGCGTGCCACGGCCTGGGCGAGCATATCCGGCGGCATGTTGTCCAATAGCACGACGTCGGGCCGGGCGGGCAACACGGCCGAAAGCTGCTCCAGCGTATCCACCTCGACCTCGACGATCATGCGGGACGAGAGCCAGCCGGGCACGCGGCGCTTGATCCACTGGCGGGCCCGGGCCACGGCCTGGGCAGGGGTGAATCGAGGCACGCCTTCGGCCGAGGTCTCGGCCCCCCATGCCAAATGGTTGTCCTTGATGAGCACGGCGTCGAACAGGCCGAGGCGGTGGTTCCGGCCTCCGCCACAGCGGACCGCGTATTTCTCCAGGCGCCGCCAACCCGGCGTGGTCTTGCGCGTGTCGTAGATCTGGGCCTGCGTGCCTGCCACGGCCTCCACGTACCGGCGGGTCAATGTGGCGATACCCGACAGCCGGCCCAGGAGGTTCAGAAGCGTCCGCTCGGCGCTCAACAGGCCGCGGGCGGGGCCTTCCACCTGGCCCACCCGGTCCCCCTTGCGGACCTCGGTACCGTCCTGCACCGCCCTAGAGAACCGCAACCGCGTGTCGAACTCCTCGAGCACCAGGGGCACCGCCTTTAGTCCGGCCACAACCCCGGGTTGCCGGGCGACGATGTGCGCCTGGCCCAGGGCCGACTCGGCCACCAGCGCCAGCGTCGTGCAGTCGCCCAGCGCCCCCAGGTCTTCCTGCGCGGCCAGGCGCACCACCTGCCGGCAGGCCTCTTCCAAGGCCGCATCCCACGCTACTTGATCGAAATCCTTGGCCATCTCGATGTCCGCCACCGCAACCTCCTTGAGCACCGGGCACGCCAACCCAACCCATGAACAATACCCCGCCAGGCCCGGGATGGTAAGTGCCGCGCGGCGACTGGCCCGCCGGAAGATCGCCCGGGTGCATCCCCTTGATTGGCAGCCGCCGCGTATGGGAGTAATAA
>JBBIQF010000769.1:0-2131 GCA_037442445.1 Planctomycetaceae bacterium | reverse complement strand
AGCAGCCCCCAAGCCCGAGTTCCCCAAGCTCGAAGCGCCGAAACCCGAAGCGCCTAAGCCCGCAGCCCCCAAGCCCGAACCGTCCAAGCCGACACCACCGGCTCCCGAAACCACCTAGTAGGCCTCTCCGGCGCCTGCGGCCTCTAAGCCTCCGGTGGCGAATCCCCAGGCCCCCAAGCCGGAGGCCCCCAAGCCCCCCGCCCCTGCGCCGGAACCCGCGAAGCCGGCAGCCCCGGCCAAGGAGAAACCCGCAGCGCCGGCGGGCAAGCCGGCTGCCAAGGGAGCCGAGGCCGACCCGTTCAGCAGCGCCCAGCCTTTCCCCATCCGCACCTGGACCGACAACACCGGACAGTACCGCTGCCGGGGTTCGCTGGTGGGCCGGCTACCCGATGGTACGGTGCGGATTCTGCGCGAAGACGGGCGGTATGTGCGCGTGGCTTTTGCCCGGCTGTCGCCGGCCGACCAACAGGTGGTGCTCCAGGCCACGGCAGGGTTGGCCATGCACTGAGGCTGCGCCGGGCGCCTGGGGTTTTTGAAGCCGCGGGTGGTTGGCCTTGGCGCAAGGCGGCGTCAGTGGGGCGTGTCGAGATAGGGGTCTTGCCCCATCTGGCGCTGTATTTTCTTGCGCTGTTTTTCGAAATACATCAGTGCCCGGCGTTCGCGGAAGTGGCGGCGTTCGACCTTGCGCTGCGCCTTGCGGAACAGGTGGGCGAAGCCTTCGAGTGGGCCGTTGGCCTGGGCCTTGCCCAGCGCCTCGTACTTGCGGGCCTTTTTGGGCCCCAGGCCGGAGAATAACAGCTCATCATCCAAGGCGAGGAACTGGCGGTAGCTGCCGGGGTCGCCCTGGCGTCCGCAGCGGCCGATCAACTGCCGGTCGATGCGGGCCGAGTCGTGCATCTCCGTGCAGATCACGTGCAACCCGCCCCGTTCCGCCACTCCGGGCCCTAGTTTGATGTCCGTGCCGCGCCCGGCCATGTTGGTCGAGACGGTCACCCGGCCGGGTTGCCCCGCCTGGGCCACGATCTCGGCCTCTTCGGCAATATGGTGGGCATTGAGCACCTGGTGCTCGATGCCGCGGGCCGAAAGCAGGCGCGAAAGGTGCTCCGACTTGTCGATCGACCGGGTGCCCACCAGCACCGGCCGGCCCTGGTCGTGCATCCGCTGGATTTCGTCGACCACGGCGGCCCACTTGGCCTCGGCCGTGCCAAATACCAGTTCGGGCAACCGAGTGCGAATCTCGGGCCGGTGGGTCGGAATGCGCACCACATGGCAGCGGTAGATTTTGCGGAGTTCCCGGGCCGATGCCCATGCCGTGCCGGTCATGCCCGCCAGGTGCTCGTACCGCAAAAAGAAGTCCTGGACCGTGATGCGGGCGGCCTGGCCGGTATCGACCGTCACCTCCAGCCCCTCTTTGGCCTCGACCGCCTGATGGATGCCGTCGCGCCACTTGCGCCCCTCGGACAACCGGCCGGTGAACTCATCGACGATCACCACCTCGCCGTCGCGGACCACGTATTGCCGGTCGCGGATGAAGTCCTTTTGGACCTTGATGGCCCGCTCGACGTATTGGTAGATGTGGAACATGCTCACGCGGTCCATGGCCGGCGGCTTGGGCAGTTGCCGGGCCTTTTGCCGGCCTGCCCGCGTCAGTTCCACCGATTTCTTGTCGTGGTCGTATTCGTAATCCACGTCTTCGACGAACTCGCGGGCCACCTGCGCGCTCCACTTGTAGCACTCCACTTCGAGCTTCTGTTCTTCGGTGGGCAGCGCGCTGATGATCAGCGGCGTGCGGGCCTCGTCGATGAGGATGCTGTCGGCCTCGTCGACCAGGGCGAAGTAGGCATCGCGCTGCACCGGCTTCTCGTTGGCGGCGGTGTTGTGTCCCAACATGCCGCCCAGGATGTCCGTCTGCCCCTCGCGGATGCGGCGCAACAGCAGCCGGTCGCGAAGAAAATCGAAGCCGAACTCCTTGGCGGTCCCATAGGTCACATCGCAGGCGTAGGCCTTGCGGCGGTCGGCCGCCGCCATCTGCGTCTGGATCACGCCCACGCTGAGGCCCAACAGCCGGTAGATGGGCCCCATCCACTCGGCATCGCGCCGGGCGAGGTAATCGTTCACGGTGACCAGATGG
>JBBIQF010000768.1:0-2159 GCA_037442445.1 Planctomycetaceae bacterium | reverse complement strand
CAGCCGACCATGGCCAACGACACGTACCCCTGGCTGGCCTCGCTGTTCACCGGAGCCGCGGCGGGCGTGCTGGCCTGGGCCGCCCAGGACCGCCTGGCAGGCGTGTACCAGCGACTGGAGAACGACGTGGCCGACAAGCTCCGCCGGCTGCGTGCCCCCACGCGGCACCTTCGCCGATGGCTGCTCGGGTGGTTGGCCGGCACGTTGGGGCTGGTGGCGCTGGTGTGGCTGGGGCTGGATAGCCCGGTCTTCGCCGTGCTGCTGGCCGCCTTTCTCTTGGCGGCCCCCTGGTACCTCCTGCGCCGCATGGCCCAGCGCCGCCACCAGCGGATCGAAGACCAACTGGCCGACGCCATGGTGACGCTGGCCAATGCGGTGCGGGCGGGGCTTTCGCTGGCGCAGTCGATGGAGATCCTAGCCGCCCAATGCCCCCCACCCATCAACGCCGAGTTCCAGCAGATCGTGGGGGAATACAAGCTGGGGAAGCCGCTGGACCGCACGCTGACCGAGGCCAAGGCGCGGCTCAAGAGCGAGAACTTCGCCCTGTTTGCGGCGGCCCTTCTGGCCAGCCATGAGAGCGGCGGCCGCTTGAACGAGACCGTGGAACGGATCGCCCAATCGGTGCTGGAAATGCAGCGCCTGGAGCGCAAAGTGCTTTCGGAAACCGCCCAGGCCCGCAAGTCGGCGGTGTATATGGCCCTGGCCCCGGCCTTCATCCTGGTGGCCTACTCCTTCGTCGATCCCGATAACACCCGGCTGTTGTTCCGCACCGTGTTCGGGCAGTGCCTGTTGGCTCTGGCCGTGGTGCTCAACGTGGCGGCCTACCTGTGGGCCCGCGCCATCCTCAGCCCCGATATCTGAGGCCCCCGACATGCAGCAGCAAGGCCCTCCAGCGATGCTTTGCCTGAGCGAGAGATGCGCGTCTGCCCACCCGGCCGGCACCGCCGGACCGGCGTGCGTCCTTTTTGCCGCAATCTGCGGGGTAAGGGCCGAACCATGATGCCGCGCGTACCGCTTCTGGGCTTCGAGATTGCCGGCAGCCCCGCGCTGTTGGTGGCCGGCAGCGTGGCGGTGGGGGCCGCCGTGGCCGTGGCCGCCAGGTGGCTGCTCGGCATTCTCACGGCCGAGGAACTGCCCCAAGGGCTCCAGTGGCGCTACGACATCAGCCGGATGAACGAGCTGCGGCGGGTGGACGTGCTGTATCGGTTGTTCCAGCCGGCCATCCAATTCCTCGCCGGATTGAACCGCGCGGTGTTCCGCGAGTCGCTGCCCGACGTGCAGCGGCACATCCAGGCGGCGGGGTTGCCGCGGTTCTGGCTAGCCGAGGAGTACCTGGCCCGCTGCCAGCTCGTGGCCCTGTTGTTATCGCCGGTGTTCGTGTACGTGTTCTTGGAAATCGCGGGCCCGCCGGGGGTCGTCCCCGGGTTGGGCATGACCGTGCTGGCTGCCTGGTTCTTCCGCCACCGCCTGGCGGTGCGGGCCGAAGAGCGCCTCCGGGCCATCAAGCGGCGCATGCCTTTTCTGTTGGACCTGTTGACCCTGCTGATGGAGGCCGGCTCGACCTTCCTGCACGCTTTGGCGCAGGCCGTGGCCGAGTTCGAAGGGCATCCGGTGGCCGAGGAGTTCGGCCGCGTGCTGACCGACATGAACCTGGGCAAAACCCGGGCCGAGGCCTTCCTCGCCATGCGCGACCGCCTCAACGACGACGAGATCACCAGCATTCTGGGCTCGATTCTTCAGGGGGAACACTTGGGCACGCCGCTGGCCCAGATTTTCCGCACGCAGGCCGACGTGCTCCGCCTGAAGCGGAGCCAGCGGGCCGAAACCATCGCGGGCGAGGCCGGGGTCAAAATGCTGCTGCCGGGTGTGTTGGTGATGGCCGCCGCCGTGCTCATCATCCTCGGCCCCTTCCTGCTGAATTACCTGTACGCGGGGCTCTACCTGTAAGCATGCCCGGCAGGGCCGGCCGGCCCGAGAACCCCTGAGCGGCCGCAGCGAAGGAGGAGGGCCTAGGCCAGTTCGCGCGGGGTGAACGAGAATCCCTGAGCGGCCGGAGCGGCGCACAATGGCGCCGAGTCCGGAGCTCAGTCAGGACTCAGCCGTGAAGCACTTGACGGAGCGGCCGACACAGAAGCCGCGGATCCCGGCAAGATCGTTGC
>JBBIQF010000767.1:0-2163 GCA_037442445.1 Planctomycetaceae bacterium | reverse complement strand
CCTTGGGTGGCGGCGTTGACGTATTCGGGGATACACGGCACCGCCCCCAGCACCAGGGTGTCCGGTGCGATGGAACGGCCGCTGAGGTATCCCGGGATATTGCTCACCGGGTGGCCCGAGCGGTCGCGATGGAGCAAGAACACCTGTTTGACCGGCTGGTAGCCGGTCCGCGGATCGACGATTTGCCGGCTGTAGTCCGACATCTCGCGGAACCGGGCCGGGGTGAAGTGTTCGGTCGATTTGGCATCGAGGACCATCATCACCGGCAGGCGCCCGCGGCGGCGGATTTCCAGCGTAATATCGGGCCGCAATGGCTCTCGGGTGAGCGTGGCCCCGAAGTTCTTGCAACGGTTGCGGGCCAGTTTCCACGGAAGAAAGGTGGGGCCGTAAGTGACGATGATGGCCAATTCGTCGCCCGGCTCGAAGCGGTATTGCTGCCCGGGGGCCAGCTCCGGCCGGTAGATTTCGTCGATCACGGTGAACGACCCCCGCGACTTCGACGGGCCGTACTTCTCCCGCAGGTACCGGACCGTGCGGAGGTAGCACCAGTATTCGTACAGCGTGGCCAGATTGCGGTAGGCCAGGCGGATGGAGGTGTGATCGACCAAGAGGCCCAGCGAGGTCATGGCCTCCAGCAGCAGGCGGTACACCTCGCGGTAGGCGGGCCGGCCCAGGAACACCGGCGTGGGGCCGAAGACGGTGCGGGGCGGCCCGGCGCTGGCCAGGAAATGGTGCGATTGCACGAGTTGCTGGAGCCTGGCGGCGATGCGTTGGGCGTCGGCGGCCAGGCCTTCCAAAACTTCCACGCGGGGCAGGTCGCGCTGCATGAACACCGAGGGTTCGTTGTCGCGGCGCGTCCCCCACTGGAGTTCTTCCGCGCGCAGCAGTTCGGCGGCTTGGCGGCAGTAGCGGCCGACGGCCAGGCTGCGCTGGGCCAGGTTGCGGATAATCTCGGCGATGTGGCGGTGTTCGGGGAGGTCCTCGGACAGGGTGGTCCGCCGCACCACCACCTTGCCCAGTGCCAGGGCCTGCCCCCCGGCGCTGACCCGCGTGCCACCGTCCCGGGCCATGGACACCAGCATCGCCGAGTCCACCCGGTCGCCCCCGCGGTACCGGCCGAAGGCGATCGAACGATCCAAGGCGGTGCAGGGCTGGCGGGCGATGGTCCGCAGGGCGCCAGCCAGGCGGTGCCCGATGCGCTGGAGTTCCTGCAAGGTGCCGGCTGGGTCGAGCCGGGCGATGGCTTGCCGCCCCACGCCGCGGCGGTACTTGGCGCGGCTGAGCACGTCGTGGGCCAGCCCCTCGTGCACCTGGGCGGCATCCTCGATCATCACCTTGTAGTCCCGCACCACCTCGGGCCGGGGAATGACGCGCAGCGCCAGGTCGAAGATGCACTCGAAGCGGCCGCGGCCTGCGGCGATCTCCTGTTCCAGCACCAGCGCGCTTTCGCCGAACTCGTTGTACAGCCAGGCCGAGCGGGCCGTGAGCAGCTCGCGGACGCCGGGGGGCAATTCGCCAATCACTTCGGCCCCCAGCCTCATGCGCCAG
The DNA here is from genome assembly GCA_037442445.1 of Planctomycetaceae bacterium. Taxonomy (GTDB): domain Bacteria; phylum Planctomycetota; class Planctomycetia; order Pirellulales; family Thermoguttaceae; genus JANLFZ01. The sequence goes on along the minus strand of JBBIQF010000767.1, from coordinate 615 downwards.
CGGAGCGCGGCATTCTCCCGCCGCACGTGCACCGAGAAGGGATCGCGGGCATCGAGAACCAGATCGCGGGGTTCGCGGCCCAGGGTGGCCAGGGCATCGCGCGATGCCCGGAACAGCTCGCCAGGATCGCCTTCGATCCGGATTTCAAAGGAGTTGGAAGTACTCATTTTCCAGGCCGGCCTCGGCGATGCGGGCCAGCATCTCCGCCGCCCGGGGGCACCGCTGGGGTTCGATCAATTCGCGCAGCGCCTGGAGCGTTTCCTCGAAGCCCGGCGCGGTCCGCCGCAACTTGGGCAGCACCACCTGCATGAGCTGGAAGTCCAGGGCGTGTTCTTCCGTCAAGAACGGCCGGGCCGACGCCACGTACCGCAGCATCCGGTCGAACTGGCGGATGCCCAGCACCACGCGCGAGCAGCGGAGGATCTCGGCCACTTGGAGCAGGAACTGCCGGGCCGGCCCGGACATCTCCGGCGGCTTGCACCAGCTCATATACACCCGCAGGTGCACCGGGATGATGCCGCCGATGGCATCGCTCTGGTCGCGGTGGCGCGGTGCCGCCAGATCCGGCGGGGCGAACGAGATCACCTGGCAGCGGTCGAGCACCTTGGGGCTGAA
>JBBIQF010000766.1:0-2193 GCA_037442445.1 Planctomycetaceae bacterium | reverse complement strand
GAACACCGCGACCTGGAGATCGACCACCGCGAGGTCGATGTGGAGGAAGAGTGCCTCAAGGCCCTGGCCCTGCACCAGCCGGTGGCCTCGGACCTGCGGTTCATCGTCTCGGCCATGAAGATGAACAGCGACCTGGAGCGGATCGGCGACCTGGCCGTCAACATCGCCCACAAGGCCGTGACCGTGGCGGCCCAGGCCCCCGCGGAAATCCCCTTCGACCTGGGCGCCATGTGGCAGAAGACCCAGCGCATGCTCCGCGACAGCCTGGATGCCCTGGTGAACCTCGACGCCCGGTTGGCCCACGACGTGTGTGCCCGGGATAACGAGGTCGACCAGTGGAAGCACGAGATCCGCCGCACGGCCGAACGCCTGATGCAGGAGAACCCTTCGCAGGTCCCGGTGCTCTTGAACCTGCTGGCGGTCTCTCGCAACCTCGAGCGGATCGCCGACCACGCCACCAATATCGCCGAAGACGTGATCTACATGGTCGAAGGCCGCATCATCCGCCACGGCACCGGCGAGTAGGGCCTGCCAGCCACGATCGGGCGGTGCGCTATGAGGCTTGGCCAAAGGGCGCCCATCGGCGGCGGGCATGGCCCCGCTGGTTCCGCCACGGAACTGCGGCCAGCCTCAAGGGCCCGCCAAGTGCGCCGCCCGGATAAGGCCCAATCGCATTGCCTTGCCCTTAGCGTGTGTTCAGGGCGTGCCACTCATTATCTTTCTCTCCCCGGCCCCGCTTCCCTCGGGGTGGTGGGCAGAGTATGATGGCGTCCCAACACCCCTCGGGGTGCCGGCAAATCGGCAATCTTCTTACACGCTTTCCACGAGGAAAGGACCATGCGAGCTGCAACGATAACCCTTTGGGCATGCGTGGCCGGGGCGATGCTATGCTGCGGCACGGCGGCCGGTGCGGAGTTCCGCCGCCTGGCACTGGCCGAGTACCGCGACAAGATGGCCGGCGGCTGGATCGGCCAGATGGTGGGCGTGGGCTGGGGCGGCCCCACCGAGTTCCATAGCCGGGGCGAGATCATGCCGGCCGAGAAGGTCCCCAAGTGGCGGCCGGCCATGGTCAACCAGTTCCACCAGGACGACCTGTACGTGGAGATGACTTTCTTGCGCACCTTGGAGCAGTACGGCCTGGACGTGTCCATCCGGCAGGCGGGCATCGATTTCGCCAACAGCGGCTATCCGCTGTGGCACGCCAACCGCGCCGGGCGCGACAACTTGCGCAAGGGCATCGCCCCGCCCGACTCGGGCCATCCCCGCTTCAATAACCATGCCGACGACATCGACTACCAGATCGAGGCCGATTTCTCCGGCCTGGTCGCCCCGGGCCTGCCCAATGTGGCCATCGAATTGGGAGAAAAGTTTGGCCGGCTGATGAACTACGGCGACGGCATGTACGGGGGGCAATTCGTCGGCGGGATGTACGCGGCTGCGTTCTTCGAGGACGACCCGGTGAAGATCGTCGAGGCCGGGCTGGCCTGCATCCCGGAAAAAAGCCAATACGCCGAGTGCATCCGCGACGTGCTGGCCTGGTACCGCCAGGAGCCCAAGGACTGGGAAAAGACCTGGCAGCGCATCGACGCCAAGTACCACCGCAATCCCGCGTACCGCCGCTTCTCGTGCGACAAAGGGGCCTTCAATATCGACGCCAAGCTGAACGGCGCCCATATCGTCATGGGGCTGTTGTATGGCCAGCGGGACCCCGACCAAACGATCATCATCTCGATCCGCTGCGGCCAGGACTCGGACTGCAACCCCTCGAACGCCGCGGGCGTGCTGTTCACCACTTTGGGGAGGAGCCGGCTGCCCGAGCGGTTCGTCTCGGCGCTGGATCAGAAAACGGTGTTCAGCCACACGGCCTACAATTTCCCGAGCCTATTGGCGGCCTGCGAGAAAGTGGCCCGGCAAGCGGTGGTGCGGGCGGGGGGCCGCATCGAAAACACCCCCCAGGGCGAGGTCTTCGTCATCCCGGTGGTCAAGCCCCGGCCCAGTGCGTTGGAGCAGTGCTGGGAACCCGGGCCGATAGCCAACAGCCGCTTTGACGAGGCCGAGCGGGCCAAGATCACCGCACGCGAGGAAAAGCGTTAACGGCTGGCGTTGTCATGCGATGGGCGGGGCCTGGCGCCCAAGACCGTAACCGTTCACGGCCCGGAACCTTGCGGATGCTCAGGGCGAAAGAGCGTGCGG
>JBBIQF010000765.1:0-2194 GCA_037442445.1 Planctomycetaceae bacterium | reverse complement strand
TTCCAGATTGCGAATGACGGCATCTTGCGTTTTCGTATCCTTCAGAAAAGCTTGATACGTCATGCCGGAGGTGTATTTCCCTATCCGGCGTACTGCCTCCCGGATGTCGTCAAGAAAGTCCCTGTCCCTCCGCTCCGACATATACAATGCTCTCCTCAATACTGTGCGCAACGCGGGCCACCCGGATTCCCCTGAGGCCGTCAGGGGTCAGCACATCCACTCGCCTGCCCAATAACCGCTCAAGATGCTCTACGAAGTCGATGAACCCGAATCCGATGGGGCGCGCGAACTCGGCGATGATGTCCACGTCGCTTTTGTCATCGGGCAGGCCTTTGGCATAGGAGCCGAAAACCCCCAACTTTTTCAGGCCATATCGGGCGGCAAGCGCCGGATATTCCTCCCGAAGGAGTCGGACAACCTGGAGTGTCGTTGACATAACTAACCCCAAAGGTATCAGCCGATTTGGGACTATGGCGGTACGACCTCAGCCTCGCGCGGGAGTTGCAGCGAAAAATCGCCCGGGACCATCGCGCGGGTGATCCCCACTGCGCGAGGCGCCGCGGGGGTGGGCGCCTGCCGCCTCAACCCCTCCGCATGTGCCGCGTAGGCCGCTTCCAGGGCTGGTTACCGGCCTGGGGAGACCGCGCTGGCCTGGGGTGCACACCGTTGCATGATGGGTCGTTGCGCGTGTATCCCCTGGGCCGGGGATTTGCTCGCACCTACCTGGTGTCGCCCCCGGCCGATTGCGGGTAGGTTACGCCGCTGGGCCGCCCAAACCCGCTGGGCGTTCCTCTGGCCGTGTGGACTAGTCTAACACCTGCTCCCCTGCCCGGCTAGGAGGCCCCGCGTCGGCCGCGGGGGCGTGATCCATTCTGCTGGCAGGTTCATCCTGCCGGTCTTTTGCGCCTTGCGTCGATGAAGGATTTCAGCGCCAGCCCCGCGTAGGTGCCGCAGAGGATGGCCATCGCCGATTTGGCCAAGAGTGCCGGCTGCGCCAGCACCAGGTAAAGCAAATCGAGCAGCCCGGAGATGGTCACCAGGAAGCCGACGAGGGCCAGCAGGGCGGCGGCGTGCATGGCGTGTTGCCGCCAGCGCTGCCTGAGGGCAAGAATCCCCAGGAGCAGAATCGGCAGCCCGAAGGCAGCGGGGATCAGCGCCGTAAGGCTTGCCCGGCTCGTGCCGTAGTAGGCCCCGGTACCCAGGGCGACAAGCAATGCACCGATGATCATGGAGGCACGGGCCATAGGCGGTCTCGTCTTGGGTTTGCGGTGATTTCCACGTTCCGCTTGGCAACGGGCACGCGCGCCGGCCGGGAATACGGTCTACTTCCCGCCGCCAGCAGGCGGACTGTGCCGGGGCACGGTGCGGCCAAGGGGGCGTCGCCTTCCGCCCGGGCCCTTGCGGCCTTGGCACAGCCTACTGGCCCGGCACCGTCAGGGCCTGGCCGTTATGCTCGGGTCCCAACGCCAGGATAAACGGCACGGCAACCTGCGCCCACGGGTCGGGTTCGAGGTAGTTGCGGGCCTCGGGGCCCAGGCAGCTTTCCAGCATCTCGGTATGGATGACGCCGGGGTTGAGGGCCACGGCCGCCATGCCTTTGGGCAGTTCTTCGGCCAGGGCGGCAGTCAGTCCCTCGATGGCCCATTTGCTGGCGCAGTAGGGGGCCACCTCGGCCGCCCCGCTCCGCCCCCAGTAGGAGCTGAAATTGACGATCACCCCTTGGCGGCAGGCGATCATGGCGGGCAAGAAATGGCGGAGCACCGCGGCTACGCCCTCGACATTCACCCGCATGACCCAAGCGAACTCCTCGGCCGGCACTTGCCACAGCGGGGCGTTGCGGTTGATGACGGCCGCGTTGTTGATCAACAGATCGGGCGGCCCCCCTTCGAGCACACTGCCGGCCCAGGCCGCCACCGCGGTCTCGCAGGTGACGTCCACCACGTCAAAGCGATGGGGTGGTCCGAAGCGTGCGGCCAACTCCTCCAAGGCTTCTTGCGAGCGCGCACAGCCGATCACCGTATGCCCGGCGGCGATGAAGGCTTCGGCCATGGCCCAGCCCAGCCCCCGGCTGACACCGGTCAACACGATCCGCCGTGCGCTGGGTTTGGTCTTTCCCATGATGGGCAGGTTCTCCTTCCAGTAGACATAATGGTTGGACCAGTCACTCGCGTCTGGCGTGGATTATGCTGGAAAC
>JBBIQF010000764.1:0-2202 GCA_037442445.1 Planctomycetaceae bacterium | reverse complement strand
TCGAATGACCAAGCACCAATGACCAAGGACCGTGGACGCGCGGCAAGAACAGGCCGGCACGTTTACCCCAGCGGCAAACTCGCTCGCTGCGTGCCAGGCCGCCCCCCTATGCCGTCTGGCGGACCGACCGCACGATCTCCACGTACTGCCGGGCAAGCGATTCGATACGCGCGAAATCCCTCTCGGCCAGGGCCTTGGGTTCCACCAGTGCCCCGCCGATGCCCAACGCGCACGCCCCCGCTCGGAGGAAGTCGGCCGCCGTCTGGAGGGTCACGCCGCCGGTGGGCATCAGGCGGACTTGCGGCAGCGGACCGCGCAGGGCCTTCAAGTAGCCCGGCCCGACGCTGTCGCACGGGAAGACCTTGACGATATCGGCGCCCGCCTCCCATGCCCGCAAGATCTCGGTCGGGGTCAGTGCCCCGGGAAACACGAGTTTGTCGTACCGCCGGCACAGTTCGATGACACCGAGATTGACGGTTGGCCCAACGATGAACTCCGCACCCGATAGGATGGCCACCCGCGCCGTCTCGGCATCCAGCACGGTCCCCGCCCCCAGCACGATGCGGTTGCCCAAGCGATCGGCCACGCGGGCCAGTACCTCGGGCGCCCGCGGCACCGTAAAGGTAACCTCAATCGCCTCGACCCCTCCGGCGACCAACGCTTCGGCGGCATCGGCCAGCATATCGCCCTGCGGCGCCCGGAGGATGGCCACGATGCCCGTCCGAATAATCCGTTCCAGTTGCGCGGTGCGGTCCATGGGTACGGCTCCTCCAACATCAAGCTGCCGCCCAACTTACGCCCGCCGCCCGGGCCGGTCAATGCCCCTCGGCGCCTTGGCCCACCGCTGGACGGCGCCGCTGCGAAAGGCCATAATTGCTTGCGGAGGATGCCGGGCCCGCCCCCACCGCCGGCCCGAACCAAGGGCGCCTGCCGGCTCCAGACCCCTCGGGCAAGTCGCAAGCCATGGGCAACCCGCTGTGGGAAGACCCCATCGCCAACCTGCTGCTCTGGACGGCCGTCTTGGCCCTCCTGGTCGTCTGCGGTACCTTCGTGCTGGCACGCTTGCGTGCCGAACCGGTAAAGAAGGAACGAACGGCCAGCGAACTGATGTCAAAATGCCGGGAAATGTATTCCCAAGGTGGCCTGACCGACGAGGAATTCCGAACTATAAAAACACACCTGTCGGCCCGTCTTCAAGACGAACTCCGCGAGGACGGCCCGGCGGGTTAGGCCCGCGGAGCTACCCGCCGCACGGCCGGCAGGCCCGTGGCGTTCCATACGCCCGGAGCGGTCTTCCCAACCCCACGCCGGAACCGCTGGCCCCCGCGGGACGTAAGGGATATAGCGAAAACGCGACCTCCATGAAGTGACTGGTGGCACCGCTGGCCGTGGGAGAGAGGAGCCCGGCCCTTCCAGCCCTGGTTCGATGCCTTGCCGGCACGCCGCGCCCCATGACGGGGCGGGCGCGCCCGTAGCACCAAAGGATTCCGAATGCCGACAGGACGGGACTTCAACTCGGGACGCCGGGGCAGCGGCACCACCAAGAAAAACGCCTACTGTTCCTTCTGCCGCAAAAGCTACCGCGATGTGGGTCCCCTGGTCGAGGGCCCCGGCGACGTCTACATCTGCGGTGACTGCATCGACCTCTGCCAGTCCATCCTCGACCAGGACCGCCGCCGCCGCGGACCTCCCCGCGGCCCCTTCGGCAAAATCCCTACCCCCCGCGAGATCGTCCGCCACCTGGACGATTACGTCATCGGCCAGGAGAAGGCCAAAAAGGTCCTCGCTGTCGCCGTCCACAACCATTACAAACGCCTCATGCACCGCGGCAGCCGCTCCGAGGTGCAAATCGACAAATCCAACATCCTCCTGTTGGGCCCCACCGGCTCCGGAAAAACCCTGCTGGCCCAGACCCTGGCCAAGGCCCTCGATGTCCCCTTCGCCATCGGCGATGCCACCACCCTGACCGAGGCCGGCTACGTGGGCGAAGATGTCGAAAACCTGCTCCTCAAACTCCTCCACGCCGCCGACTTCGATATCGAAGCCGCCCAACGCGGCATCATCTACATCGACGAAATCGACAAGATCGGCAAGACCAGCCATAACATCTCCATCACCCGCGACGTGTCGGGCGAAGGCGTCCAGCAGGCCCTGCTCAAGATCCTCGAGGGCACCATCGCCAACGTCCCGCCCCAAGGCGGG
>JBBIQF010000763.1:0-2205 GCA_037442445.1 Planctomycetaceae bacterium | reverse complement strand
CACCGGTCCAGCGCTTCCTGTTCCACGGGCAGCCATGGCACGCGAAACCAGGCGCATCGAAGGGGCCATGTGGGGGAGAGGCGGTCCCATTGGGGAGGCAGGCCGCGGGCATGGCGAGGCGAGTAGATGCGCTGGTTGCAGTAGTAGATGGCCTCGTCGCCTTCCAGTAAGGGATTATGGGTGAAGGGCAATTGCAGGTCGGTTCGGGCGCATACCAACTCGGCATCGCAGGCCTTGGCCACCCAGAACCATTGGGCGAACGCGCGGGCCCGGAGATCGTTCTCCGATCGGGCCGGCCGGGCCACATCGCGCAACATGGTCCCCACTCCCAGGGCGGCCAGGACGACCAGCGCACCTGTGGCCCGGCGGCCAGTCCCGTGCGGCGTTCCCAGTCGGGCCAAGGTGGTCGCCAGTCCCACGCCCGCAAGCAGACACACGCTTGGCGCCAAGTGCATGGCCAGCCGCACGTGCCCCCCGTAGGGATAGCGATGCATGGCGGCCGCAGCCAGGTTCAGCCCCCACGGAACAAGGAGCATCAAGAGCAAGGCCCCTTGGCGGCGCCGGACCAGCACCCCCACCCCCACCAGGCAAAGCAAGGCGGTCGCGATGCTGCCGCCATGGTCGCCGCCAGCCGGATGGGCCAGCATCGCCCCGGTGTGTGCCGCCGCCAACCAGCGTACCAATGCCCCCAGCGACTCCGTGGGTGGAAAGGCGTCCTGCCAGTACGCCTGCATGGTGGCCGCCCCCTCGGGGCTAAGATTGGCCGCCGCGGCCCCTTGCACGGCCGCAAACGCGGCCAGCACGGCCACGTTATAGGCTGCCCAGGCCCACCATCCCCTGCCGGGACGCTGGCGAACAAGGGTCCAGGCCACGGCCAGGCTGACGCCTCCGGCCACGAAGACCGCAGGAAAGGAGACCACTAATGCCACCGGCGCCGCCATCGCCAACACCCATAGCCGGCGGATCTGGTCGGGGCGAGCAAGCCACCGCGCGGCAAGCGCCAGCAACACGACTGCCGCCAATAGGTCGATGCCGTAAGGTTTGGCCTCGGCCGAATACCGGATCGCCGGATACGATACCGCCAGCATCCCCGCCCCCAATGCAGCCGGCGTGCCGCCGAGCGACCGTTCGGCCAGGCGCCAGAAGACCAGCACACTGGCCACGCCGGCAACAAGCGCCCACGCCCGCAGCGCAAATTCCGAAAAGCCCAAGAGCTTGACCATCGCAAGCTGTGCGCAGAGATATCCGATGGGCGCGGCCTGGCCACAATCCAGCGGCCGAAGCAAGTCGAAGAACCCCCGATCCAGCAAACTGGCCGAAAGCGCCGCCTCGTCGTACCACAGCGGGAACCGCAGGGCGAACCGCACCAGCCGGGCCGCAATGCCCACGGCCAGCACCATCACCACCCCACGCCGCAGCCAGCCGATGCGCCCTGCACCGTCCTCGGCCAGCACGACCGGCGGCATGTCCAACCGCGCACCCCCCATATCGGCCTCTTACGCGGCAGCGCGCTCGATGCCGGCCGCAGGCTTGCACGCCACCAGAATGCCCGCCGGCCGGTGGCCGAACCTTACCCACCGAAAGCGTGCCGACCTCATCTGGGGCCCCTCGGCCGGCGCCTTGTCTTGGCCCTCCGGCAGCTCGAACCCCGCCGCACGCAACCGGGCGCACAGCGAGGCAAGCTCGGCCGGCGGGAAAGAAGCCACCAGCACGCACCTTCCGCCGGGCGACAACAGGCGAAAACATTCGGCTACCCAGTCGCCCTCGATGTCCCCGAGGTACACCGCTGGTTCCGAGCAGACGATGGCATCGAACAGACCGGCTGCACGGGCAGGCTGGCCCATGACCGGCCCCGCGATGTCTTCCAATCGGCAAGCGATGCGGACGTTGCTGCGGTGCCCCAACCGCCGCGCCAGCACGTGCCGGCAAATCGGGTCCGGCTCGACCAACACCAACTCCGGGCGGTCCACCAAGAAACGGCTGAGCGTGCCGATGCCTGCCCCCAAATGCAGCACCCGGGGGCCGAGGGAAGGGCGCAGGCGCTCGGCCAGGCGCGCATCCTGGATCGGATTACGGGCCTGGCAAGCCAGGCGGTTGAATCGCTCGTGGCGCGAGAACCGCCGCCATTGTAGCGTGGTGCGCAGCAAGACGGCGATGGCCCGCACGCCGTCCATCGGCCGGATCTTCTTCCCTTCCGCATATCCC
>JBBIQF010000762.1:0-2216 GCA_037442445.1 Planctomycetaceae bacterium | reverse complement strand
GGTGCAACTCCGCCATGTGGTGCAGCGGCGGGGTGAGCTGGCCTTGCTGCGCGCGGCAGGCTTTCGCCGGCGAACCCTGGGTTGGCTGATCGCGCTGGAAAACGCGGTGCTGTTGACCTCCGGGTTGGCGATCGGCGGGGTGGCCGCCGCGGCCGCCGTGCTCCCCCATTTCGCCGCACACCGGGCAGAGGTGCCTTGGCTGGCGCTGCTGGCCATGGCGGCCTTGGTGCTGGCGGCCGGGCTGGCTGCCGGCGCGGTCGCGGTCCGGGCGGCGGTCTCCGCCCCCCTGCTGCCCGCACTCCGGGGCGAATAGGGCCTCCTACGCACGGTTTGCCGCAAGCGAGCTCGGCCTAGCCGCATCCGTTGGCCACTCGTGCCGCTTGCGCAGGGCTTGCCCCCGGCACGACCTTCCGTAACAATCCCACGCCTCAACCCTCAGCGAATCATCCGGTTGACTTCGGTATGAGCCAGGTTCCCCAACAGCATCGGGCCGAGGCACCGGCCTGCGTGCGGTGCGCGGTGATCACCGTCAGCGACACCCGAACGCTGGAGACCGACCGCAGCGGGCAGACCATCGTGGCCCTCTTGGCCGGCGCAGGCCATGTGGTGGTGCAACGCGAGATCGTCCGCGACGAACCCGCGGAAATCCGCGCTCGGGTCGAGCAATTGGCCAGCCGGGACGACGTTGACGCCGTGCTCCTGACCGGCGGCACCGGCCTGGGCAGCCGCGATCAGACTTTCGAGACCCTCAGCGCCCTGTTGACCAAGCCGCTGCCGGGATTCGGCGAGTTGTTCCGAATGCTCAGTTACGAGCAGATCGGGGCCGCCGCCATGCTCAGCCGCGCTGTCGGCGGATTGATCAAGCGGTTGGTCGTGCTGGCGATGCCGGGTTCGGAAGCGGCCGTCCGGCTGGCCATGGAACGGCTGATCCTCCCCGAGCTCGGCCACCTGGTCCGCGAAGCCCGCCGCTAGCCGCTTTTCGCACAGCGGGCGTTGAAGTCCAGTGCCGTAGGGTGTGTGCTCCGGACGCACGCTCTCGGCCTGCACAACCACATCCGCGCGGGTGCAAAGCACCCGCCCTACCTTCTGGCTCAGCGGAGTTCCACCACGTCGGAAATCTGCTGGCCGTAGGCGTCCTCCAGATGTGCCCGGAACGGCCCTTCCGAAGGCGGCCAGGAGGTGATCACCATCAGGGTGTCTTTGGTCCGAAGCTGCACGGGAAACCGGCCCGGCGGGCCTTGGGGACGTTCGATGACCAGCACATACCGGCTTTGCGACCCCGGGCTGAAGCCGGGCAAGAACTCGTAATCCACGCTGAAGGTCATGACACTGCCGTCGGGCAGCGTCTGGGGCAGGGCTACGCCGGCCGACAACCGCACCTGCATCCGTGCCCCCTTGCCGGGCGCCGTGGGTCCCGAGGCCGGCACCGGGGGCGCAGCGGGAGCAGCCGACGGCCGAGCCCCGGGAGCCTCCGCCGGTGATGGCGGCCCATAGGGTGCCGCCGCCGTAGGCGCACCCGGGCCTTGGGCACTCGGCTTTGGCGGAGCCGGCGAAGGGGCTGCCGGGGAAGCCGCCTGGGCGGCCGCCGATGCCGCCCCGCTCTCCGGACGCGCGACCGGCGATTTGGAAGGAGCCGGCTGGTAATCCATGCATCCGGCGCCAAGAAGCGCGACCATCCCTACCCATGCGCCAAGGACCGGTCTCATCGTGGCCACCTCCGTTTCATGCTCCCCCGACTCTCGATTTAGCGTATCACGCTTGCCCGGCCCTGGCAAAGTGAAGTGGCCGGCGCCACAATGGCAGACCAACAACCGCGTACAATGGTACCAACTGGCCATTCGAGCCATTCCACCGCGCAGTTGATCGGTAGCAGTATGTCGGATCGCAGCATAACGCGGCCTCTCTTAGTCCATCGCGGCCGGCTCTTGGGCCCCTGGCCGCCTGGCTTCCTCCGGGCCCCGTGGTCGTGGTTCCTGACCGTGCTGGTTTGGCCCTGGCTGGCCGGCCAGGCCTTGGCCGCGGCGCCCGACCTCAAGGCCCGCGTCGATGCCTTGGTCCAGCCGGTTACCGAAAGCGGCACGGCCGTGGGCCTGGTCGTGGGGATTGTGGACGGCCGGCAGACGGCGATCTTCGGTTACGGCCAACTGTCGCCCGACTGCCCCCAAACCCCCGGCGGCCATACACTGTTCGAGATCGGCTCGGTGACCAAAGTGTTT
>JBBIQF010000761.1:0-2218 GCA_037442445.1 Planctomycetaceae bacterium | reverse complement strand
GGTGTGCCGTTCGACGGCCCGGATAAACTCGGCAGGGCCTGCGCCCGGCGGTTGGAGGGGCTGCCGGGCCAGGATTTCGCCGGTTGCAGGCCGGCCAACCACGAGGCATCCCTGGCGCGTGATGTACCAGGTCAGGGCATGGCCCGCCCCGGGCGGCCGCCACACGCCGACGGCCACGGCCGGCTCGCCCGCCTGCCCGCCGGGACCCGAAAGCTGGCCGGCCGGTATCGCCCGCCCCGGCAGGAACAACGGTACGGCCTGGGCGACGATGAACACTAGGATGCCCAACACGCTGGCGATGACCAGCACCCCGCCCGAGCCGATCGCCCACCGGGCCAGCCGATCGCGGCGTTTGGCGCGCCGCAAAGCGTGTTCGTCAACAGCAACCATGGTAAGAAGCTGGCACGCCTAGCGGATGGCCTCGAGCTGCTGTTGAACGATGGCCGCCGGCAGCGGCCCGTAGCCGTCCTTGATCACGATCTCCTGGCCCTGGCGCGACAGGACGAATCGCAGGAACTCGGCCACCAGAGGTTGCAAGGGTTGGCCGGGCTTCTTGCCCACATAAATGTATAGCGCCCGGGCCAGAGGGTAGGTGCCCTTGATCGCATTTTCGTAGGTCGGCTCGACCAGGGGCTCGGTATGGCTGGCGGCCAGGGGTACTGCCCGGACCCCCGCGGTGCGATAGCCGATGCCCGAGTACCCGATCCCCGCGCGGTCTTTAGCCACCCCGTTGACCACGGCCGCCGACCCCGGCTGCTCCTTCACCGTGTCCTTGAAGTCGCCCTTGAGTAGGGCATGCTCTTTGAAAAACCCGTAGGTGCCGCTGGCCGCGTTGCGCCCGTACAGGCTGATGGGCAACTCGGCCCAAGGACCACCCACGCCCACCTGGCCCCACAGCGTGATTTCGCGATAGCCGCTCTTGCGCGTCTTCGAGAAGATGCAGTCCACCTGCTGCATGGTCAGGCCGCGAAGCGGATTGTCCTTATGGACATAAATCGCCAGCGCATCCACGGCGACGGTCACCGCCAAGGGCCGAAAACCGTGCTTGCGCACAAACGCCTCTTCCTCTTCTTCCTTCATGGGGCGCGACATGGGCCCAAGCTGCGCGGTGCCCTCGATCAGCGCCGGCGGGGCCGTGGCCGATCCCTTCCCTTCCACTTGGATGTTCACGTTAGGGTACACCTTCCGAAAGCCCTCGGCCCAGAGGGTCATCAGATTGTTCAGCGTGTCGGAGCCGACGCTGTTGAGGTTTCCGGAAATGCCCGACACAGGCCGGTACGGTTCAATCGCCGGGTCCACCTGGACGGCGCCGTTGTCCACGGCCGCCGCCACCCCGGCCAGAAGACAAGCCAGCAACAGGCCTGGCACAACACCCAGAATGGCCCGCCTCCAAGGCCGCTGCGGCCACAAATGCAACATGCCTGTGCGCATCGCACTTTCTCCTTTTACGTGTTCGCCAAAAACATTTTGGTCTCAATCTGCCTTCAAAACCACGTTCAGCGCTTGAAGCGATAACCGACTCCGCGGACGGTTTGGATATAACTGCCGGCCAGGCCGAGTTTGCGGCGCAGGCCGACAATCTGCACATCCACCGCCCTTTCGGTAACAGCCAGGCTATCGCCATAAACACCGTCGATAATCTGTTGCCGCGTAAACACCCAGCCCGGCCGGCGGGCAAGAAAGTGGAGAATGCGGAACTCGGTGGCCGTCAACTCGACCGGTTCGCCGGCCACCAGCACCTCGTGCCGGCCGGCATGGATGGTCAAATCCCCGACCGCGATGCATTGGCGGGGGTCGCCTTCCGCCTCGGCGGGCGGCAAGCGGTCGGCCCGGCGGAGCACCGCCTTGACCCGTGCCACCAGCACCCGCGGGCTGAACGGCTTGGGGACGTAATCGTCGGCCCCGACGGTCAACCCGGCCACGATGTCGGCCTCCTCGCCCTTGGCGGTCAGGAGGATCACCCCCACCGATCGCGTACGTGGATCGGCTTTCAGTTGCCGGCACAAGGAAAGACCATCGATGCCTGGCAAGAGGATATCCAGCACCACCAGGTCCGGCGTATTTTGTGCCGCTAGCGCCCACGCCTGCTCGCCGCTGGCTGCGGTCTGCACCTGGTAGCCTTCCTTGGCCAGGTGCAAAGCGACAAGGTCCCGGATTTCTTTCTCGTCTTCCACCACAAGGATCGAAGCGCCTGCCATGCACCGAAATCTAGACCGCC
>JBBIQF010000760.1:0-2230 GCA_037442445.1 Planctomycetaceae bacterium | reverse complement strand
ACCCCGCACCTCCTCACCCCGTCATTCCCGCACCCCCGCTGGCCGGCAAACTGGTATTGGTGCCGCCCCGGCCCTGCGGGTATCCTCTTACTTGCCCGGGGGCGATTGCCACTGCGTCTGGTACGACAAATGAAGATCGCGTTGTTCCTGCCCAACTGGCTCGGCGACCTGGTCATGGCCACGCCGACTTTGCGGGCAATCCGCCGCCACTATCCCGCTGCACGCCTGGTGGGCATCATGCGCCCTTTTCTGGCCGATGTGCTCGCAGGCACCAACTGGCTCGACGAACAGTGGTACTACCATCCCCGCGCCAAGGAACCCCAGTGGAGCCAGTGGCGGCTGATCCGCCGCATGAGACACGAGCGCTTCGATATTGCCGTGCTGCTGCCCAATTCGCTCAGGACCGCCTTGCTGGCCCGCCTGGGCGGAGCCCGCCAACGCATCGGCTACAGCCGCTATGGGAGGGGGCCGCTCTTGACCCACAAGCTGCACTCCCCCTGCACCCACGGCACGGTGGGCGAATGCCCCATGGTCGATTACTACCTCCGGCTAGCCGAGGCCCTGGGCTGCCCGCCAGAATCGCGACGCCTGGAACTGGCCACCCTCGAGAAGGACGAAAAGTCCGCCGACGGGGTGTGGAAACGCCTGGGACTGCGCCAGGACGGCCGGGTGATCGCCCTGAACTCGGGCAGCTCGAATGGGGCCGCCCGGTTCTGGCCGTCCGAGTACTTCGGCCAATTGGCCAACTGGCTGGCCACCCACCAAGACCACGATATCCTCGTGGTCTGCGGCCCGAAAGAACAGACGATCGCCCGGCAAATCGTGGCCCTGGCCAACCACCCCCGGGTCTTCAGCATGGCCGACCAACCCCTCGACCTGGGGACGGCCAAGGCCTGTATCCGCCGCTGCCGGCTGATGATTTCGACCGATAGCGGCCCGCGACACGTTGCTGCCGCGTTCGGCAAACCCGTTGTTACCCTCCGCGGCCCAACGCTGCCGATCACCAGCGAGAACCCCACGGTGGTCGCCATCGACCTCCGGCTGGACCTGGAGTGCATCGGCTGCCAGAATCGTGTATGCCCCCTGGGGCACCACCGATGTATGCGGGAACTGACACCCCAAATGGTCTATGCCGAGGTGGTCAAGTTCCTGAACAAGGCCCGCCAGCCAGCCATCCACGCGGCCTGATGCCGTTACAAGCCTTAGCGTGACAACGACTTGCGTCTGACCAGGCCGCTTCGCTGGCGGCCACGGCGGGCGGCCAACCCTTGGCGCAAAGGGTCCGTCTGCTAGACTTAAGCATGTACCAACCCTGTGGAGGGTAAGGCCTACGTCCGCGCACCTTCCCCCCGAAAGGATGTGCGCCCGCACCATTCGGGTTCCGCGCCACCAAGCCGGCCGAAACCTCAATTTTTGCACCCTTAGCTCAACTGGATAGAGCATCGGTCTACGGAACCGAAGGTTACAGGTTCGAGTCCTGTAGGGTGCGCTGGATGTAATCTTCATCTTCTACCCGCCCCGCCCTTAGTCTTCCCCAACAGCTCTCCGCCAAGCGGGGGGTAGTCGGTATTCGGGCCGCGGCATCACTCGGCCCTCCGCTTTTGGTGTGGGCCTGAATCCCTCGATTGGCCTTTCGGGCTACGTGCGTCGCCGCCAGTGGGGGCGCAAAGGAGCGCCTGGAGCGTGTGGGAGGTGGCCGTTGGTGGCGGGGTGCGATGCGCCGGCCGGCCGACAGCACGAGCCGCCGGCGTGAGCCGGCGGTGGAGGCAGAAGTGGCGACAGTCCGCCTTGGCCGCCGGGGGCTTACGCCCCCGGGCCTTGGCTGACGCGGCCGGCTCGTTACTGGTCGCACCGGGGGCTTACGCCCCCGGCTCCGGGCGTGCAGGAAACGAGCTACGTCCGCGTTTCGACTCAGAACTTGATGATCCCGCGGCGGCGAAGTTCCAGGGCCAGTTTGCACAACTCGATCATCTCTGGCGTGTAGCGCACGCCGATGTCCCCGCCGTCGGACGCCCTACTCTTACAGGGACTATCGGGCGCAAGGCGGTAATCCAAGTTTGCCGGGTCGATGAACCGGGGCTCGACGCCGAAGCAGCCTTTACCAGGTCTGGCCAAGTCCACATATTTCCAGAGAATTCACATATCGCCAAGTACAATAGCCATAAGGGCTTGCGAAAACTCGAAATCGAACTTGCACCTGATATTGCACCTATGCGACGAACCACGAAAA
>JBBIQF010000759.1:0-2237 GCA_037442445.1 Planctomycetaceae bacterium | reverse complement strand
CAGCACAAAGGCTGCACCGCACGATTACTTTTTCGGCCCGCCGATGTGCACTTCGCGGTCGTTCCGCTGGGGTGGCCCCGGCGTACTCCGTCCTTCCGCAACGTATTTTTCCAGCAGCCGCCGCAGGCGCGCTACGATCTCGGGATGCCGGTCCTGGAGGTTGGTCCGCTCGCCCAGATCGGTAGCAAGGTCGTAAAGCTGCACCGGGGGCAACTTCCGCGCCTCGGCAGTTCCCGGTCGGGGCGCGCTCCAGCCGCCCGAATCCGGGCACAGCGCCAGCTTCCATCGGCCTTGCCGGATGGCAAACGAGCCGTTGACCGAATGATGCACCAGAGCCTCGCGGAGCGGGCCTTTGGCCGTGCCCACCAGCGCCGGCAGAAAACTGACGCTATCTTCGCCTGCGCTTTCCGGCAGGCGCACCCCCAAGATGTCGGCGCAGGTGGCCAGCACATCGACCAGCCCCACGAGCTGGTCGCAGGTCGAACCGGGGGCCACGCGCCCCGGCCAGCGGACCAACAGCGGCACCCGGTGCCCCCCTTCGAAGATGTCGGCCTTGGCCCCGCGGAACACGTAACTGGGATGGTGGCCCTTGGCCCGTAGCGCGGGGAAGTCGGCCTGCGGCGAGCAGCCGTTATCGCTGGTTACCATCACCAGGGTGTTGTCGGCCAGGCGCTCAGCCTCCAGGGTTGCCAGCACTTGCCCCACGCACGCATCGGTCTCCATCACGAAGTCGGCATAGGGGTTCAGCCCGCTTCGGCCCTGCCACGCCGGACTAGGGGCGATGGGCGTATGCGGCGAGGCCAGGGCCAGATAGAGAAAGAACGGCTTTCCTTGCCGGGCGTCGGCGGCGTGGCGGCGGATGTACTCGACTGCCTTGCGCGTCAAGGTGGGAAGCACGTCGGCGGCCTCGAAGTCCGCCGCCCCAGGCCCGGGGCGCGTCCGAGCCGGCTTGCCCGGCATCATGGCAAACGCCTTCTCCACCGTGGGCATGGCGGTGACCCGATCGTGCTCGATGAAGGTGTACGGCACCATGTCCAGCGAGGCGCTGATGCCGAAATAGTCGTCGAATCCCGCGGCATTGGGGCCGGCGGCGATGGGCTGGCTGTAATCGACCTGCCAGCCTTCCGGCCCGCGTTCGATGGTGTCGCCGAAGGGCGCCGCCCCCGCCTTGCGAACCCAACCCATTCCCAAGTGCCACTTGCCCACACATGCGGTGCGATACCCGTGCTGGCGCAAGAGCTGGGCTACCGTCAATCGCCCCGGCTCGATCAAAGGTGGCGACAGCCCGCCGAGCACGCCGCTGGCCAGGCGTGTGCGCCAGCAATACCGGCCGGTCAAAAGGCTGTAACGCGTCGGGGTGCAGACCGACGAGCTGCTGTGGGCGTCGGTGAATCGCATCCCCTCGGCCGCCAAACGGTCCATCTCGGGCGTGGGAATCTTCCCCTGCGGATTGTTGCACCGCACGTCGCCGTAGCCGAGGTCATCGGCCAGGATCAGCACGATGTTCGGCCGGGGAGAGCCGGCCTGGCCTGGTGCGGCCTGCCCTTGGGGCAAGCCCCGCCCTGCAAGCACCACAAGCAAAGGTATGGCCCCTAGCGCCCAAGCCGCCGGGCCACCAGGGCCGAAAAACCCTCGGCCGGCGCGGATGGCCGGCCAAGACGCCTTGTTCCAACGCGATGCAAAGCCCATCGGGGTACGCTCCGTTTGCCTGCCTTGCCCGGCCGCGATTATAACCTCGCCGCGCTGCGCCACCAGCGGCCCAACCCGGCCTGAAGGCCAGGCCTATTCAGCCGCCTGTCGGTGGCAAGGCCGTCAACGGGCCCATGTTGGCACCGGCGCGGCCTCCGAGTGGTTTGCCCCCACGGCAGCGTCGGGCGGATGCGCCTGAGAGGGTTTTTCTGGGATAGGCTCTGGGGCATGCGTCCCGCAGTGGGCAGTGGACCGGCGTGGCCGTCCTAGGGGGACGTGCCCGGGCTTCGATCGGCAGCTTGCTCCTAGCCCCCTCAGCGGCCGTTTCTCCTTGCCGCACAAGCAGTTCTCCTGAGGCTGCCCCGGCAAAAGCGCAGAGGCTCTTGAAACGGCCCATCGCCGGTCCGAGAATACGTTATGAGGCCTTCGGCCATGTGTTGGTAGGAAGCGGCAGTCCGCTTGGCGGCGTTGGGCGTGCCGCAACCCTTTCGGCCATCGCCGGGGCCGCTCGTGTCGCCTAATGCTTGCCTTCGACCCCGGACGCTACG
>JBBIQF010000758.1:0-2243 GCA_037442445.1 Planctomycetaceae bacterium | reverse complement strand
AGCAACTGGCCGGCGGCGGCTCGATGAAGATCGTCAACCAGACCGTGCCCCTGGCCCTGAAGACCCTGGGCTATAGCGAGGACCAGATCGCGGCCATCGCCGAGTACATCGAGGCGCACAATACGATCGAGGGCGCGCCGCACCTGCGGCCGGAGCACCTGCCGGTATTCGATTGCGCATTCGTGGCCCCCGGGGGGACGCGGTTCATCCCCTGGCGGGCGCACGTGCTGATGATGGCCGCCGCCCAGCCCTTCCTCTCCGGCGCCATTTCCAAGACGGTCAACATGCCGCGGGAAAGCACGCCGGAGGACATCGCGGCGGCCTTCATGGAAGGCTGGAAGCTGGGGCTGAAGGCATTGGCGGTGTACCGGGACGGCTCGAAGGAAAGCCAGCCCCTTTCCACGCGGAGCGAGTCGGACAAAGGGGCCCAACCCCTGCCTCCGCCCCGCCGCGAACGCCTGCCCGATACCCGCCAATCCATCACCCACAAGTTCAGCGTCAACGGGCACGAAGGCTACATCACCGTGGGCCTGTACCCCGATGGCCGGCCCGGCGAGCTGTTCATCACCATGGCCAAGGAGGGGAGCACCATCGGCGGGCTGATGGATTGCTTTGGCACGGCGGTCTCAATGAGCCTCCAGTACGGCGTGCCCCTGAAGGTGTACGTGGAGAAGTTCTCGCACACGCGGTTCGAGCCCCAAGGCATCACCTCCAATCCGGAAATCCGCCTGGCCACAAGCATCGTGGACTACATCTTCCGGTGGCTTGGAAAGACCTTTCTCTCGGAGAAGGGGACGGAGCCGGCCGCCTTGCCCGGCGGATCGGAACCCGGGCCCGAGGCCGCGGAGCCCGAGGCAGAGCGCAAGCCCGCCGCCATGAAGGCCGGCGGGCGGCAAACCGGGGACGGATCGGCGATGGCCCTGGCCGCCCAGGGCAAGCCCGGCCAGGCCGTGCTGCCGGCCACTAGCACCGGCCGCCCCGCCTCCAACGGCGAACTCCGCACGCCCTCGGCCGCGCCTGCGGGTGCCGCAGCAGCCATGCGCCGGGGCCTTGCGGAACCGGCAGGCGAGGGGCCGTCGGTCATGCGCCTGCCTTCCGACGGCCCGGCCTGCTACAACTGCGGCTCACTCACCTACCCGCACGGCAATTGTTACCTGTGCCATAACTGCGGAAGCAGCATGGGGTGCTCGTGACCGCACGCCAGACGCCACGAAGGTAGGGTATGTCCTCCGCGGTGCGTGCTCCGCGCGCCCTCAAAGCCGCGCAAGCTCGACGCTCACGCTGCGGTCCAGCTCGGCCACGGCATAGTATCCGCGCAGGCCGTGGCCGCAGTTGACCACCGTGGTCGTGCCGAGCTGCTCGACGCCCCTGCCTTCGTGGATATGGCCGCAGACCACCAACTGGGGCCGGGTCTGTTCCAGGAACTGCGCCAGCGCCTTGCTGCCGGCGTGCATCAGAAAATGGGTGCGGTCCACGGTTTTCGCGCCGCGGGGCGGGGCGTGCGAAAGAACCACGTGCTGCCCCGCGGCGCGCTCGATATCCGACCAACCCGCGGCAAGGGCCTCGGCCAATTGCTCCTCGGTGAACTGATACATCTTGTGCTTCCAGGGTGGCATGGCCGAAAGGCCCTGGAGGCGCACCGATCGGTACACCACGCCCCGGCCGTGCAGCCCCACACCCAGCTCGGCCAGCCGGCGGTCGATCTCGGGCGAGTCGCAGTTGCCGGCCACCGCGAACACGGCCGGGACGGCTTGAGCCGCCAGGCGCACCAGCCGCTCGGCGTCGCTGGGCGAACCAAAGTCGGTCAGGTCGCCCGCCAGCAGGGCCGCATCCACGGAACCCACCCGCTCCAGAATCTTCCGCAGTACCTCATGCTGGCCATGCAGATCGGAAACCAGAAGTAATCGCATTGAAGTCAGGATGCTTGCCAAGCCGGCCTGTACACCCGACACTATAGTAGTGCGGAACCCCGCCCTGCGGCAACGCCGGCTATTGCCGCACCCGCAGGGCGAAGGTCCGAACCCGAGGCCGCAAGGCCGGCACGTTTTGCCCAAGTCCCCCAACCCCAGGACGGAGAGCTCCGATGAAAAGGATGCTTGTCGCGATCATGGTGGCCGCGGTAGCGGCCGCCTATGCAGGATGCAGCAAGTCGGAACCGCCGCCGGCCGGCGGCGCGGCAGCCACGCCTACCCCGCCCACCGGCCCTGGCGTTCCCGGCGGCCCCCCCGGCGCCCCGGGAATGG
>JBBIQF010000757.1:0-2248 GCA_037442445.1 Planctomycetaceae bacterium | reverse complement strand
GTGCGGCCAACACCTCTTGGCCCCGCGCCTGGACAGCGGCGGGCAGCGGCAGCGGCCCGAAACGATAGGTCCGCCCCCAGACCGTGGCTTTATCGCCGGACGCTTCCACCGGCGTCCAGGGAGGGAGCACCTCGTCGCTTATTCCGACTCGATGACCCTGCCAAGGCGGCGGGCCGCCTGCCGCAGGCTCCCCGCCGCTTGTCCACGTGCCGAATGCCAAAACCACACTGCACGCCAACGCGGTTATCCGCCACATCGCCGTACTCCTGTTGCCGGTCGAAACGCCGCGGTAGGCCGCGGGCTTCGGAAGACACTGGCCGTCGACCCGAAACGTCGGGCGAGCGGAGGCTTCGCCTCGTGGGCCGAAGCCCGAACTGGGCCGGAAGGCAAAGCCGGCCCACCGCGGCGCAATATCGCACCGCCGGGTGGTCTCGTCCAGTAGGCCACCCGTAGGGCGTCATTCGGGGCCGTTGGGCCGCCCGTGCGCCAAAACCTGATTGGCCCGGCCCAGCAGCCGACACAGCCGTGCCCCGGTTTATTGGCGAACTTCAACCCGCCATGCGCTGGGGCACGCAGGGGGCCTGGAGGCCGGCCTCCGCTTCCCAGCCCGTGGCAGCGCCAAAGGGGACCAGTTCTACCGAGGCGCACGCTTCTAGTGCGGCCAAGAGTGTGGCGGCCACGGGTCCCTCGAGGGCGTTGGGGCGGATTTCGTACACCCGTACTCGGCCCGAACGGCGATCGAGATCCTCGGGAACACACAGAAGTCCGGAGCGGTCGGGCCGCCAAGCCGCCGGCCACGCCGGTTCGCTGAGCCACCAGCACTGGAACCTGGAACACCAAGTGGGCCTGCGCTGATGTCGGCGGCAGCCCAACGGCCCGACGTGCCGGCACGGCACTCCGGCGGGTTTGGCTTCTGGGCCGAGCACCCCCTCGGCAAGGGGCAAGTCGATGCAGCACGCGGTACAGGCACCGCAGTGTCGGCCATGGGTCGCTGTTGGCGGGTCTGAACAATTCATGTCGCTGGCCCTCCAATCTCCCCTTGACGGGTGTAGCGTACCGATGTGCGCTCTATCGTCCCTCCCCTTGGCCGCGCTTCAAGACCGCGGTGGCCGGCCATGCAACCCGAATGCTGCCCAAACCTGCCGGAAACGCAAAGGTCCGGCTAAATTGGGCACGAGATTCCGGCAGACTACGGCCTAGAGGGTGGGCGTTACCCACACTCCAATGGGGTAACAATCAGCGCCCAAGTTATAAACCCGCTTTAGCGATAAGACAAAACAGGGTGCCGATTGCCGCTACAGAGTACGGCATTCGCCACCAATCTGGTTATGACCAGGACCTGCCGGGCGATTCCTGAGCAACCAATTCCAGGTCGCGGTGGTAATGCCGAATAGCCTCCTTGGGGGTGAGATTGAAGATTGCCCGGCCGTCGGTCTGCCACTGCTTTCCGTCGAAACGGAAGACGGCGGTCGCAGCCCGGAGGTTGCTGCTGACCGCGTCGCCGCCCGGGGCGGAGTGCCTGCCCACGTCCTCCATTTCGATGGTTACGCCCACAAACGCCGACAATTCGCCCGTGGTGCGGTTCCGGGCGTAGGCGACCTCGTCCTCGAAGTCGCAGTCGGTCCAGCGGGCGGCTTCGGGGCGTGAAGGAGACATCCCCAATTGGACAAACTTGGCCTCCAGCCGTTCCCGCTGGCGGTGGAAATTCCGCCGGGCTTCGCCCAGTCGCATCCGTTCCAATGCAGCCCGGACCGGGAAATACGCCCAAATGCCGACCGCCAGGAGGATTGTGCCCGCCAGGACAATCCACCAATACCCAGTCATGTGCCGTCCCCCCTCGAGAGGCCGCAACGCTCCGACCAGCGCGCCTTCCATTTTACGGCTTTGTGGCCAAAGATTGCAAGCAGCCGGCCGGATTTTTTGGGTGCACGTCAGCTTTTGCGCGCCGGGGGAGAGCCGGAAAAATGTCAATAGGAGAATCTGCCGTAGGCATGGTAAACTGGCGGCGTTGCGGAGGTTTGGTCAAGCAAAAAGCCTTTGGAAGGGAGTCCAGCCATGGACGGCGATCCGGGAGCGTTGCGGAAGAAGTTGCACGATTTGCTGCGGCAGGCGGCTGAGATTTCGGTGGCCTTGGACCGTGCGGAGGGGACCCTTCGGGGGGTGCCGCACTATTCGGTGATCGAGGCCCGGGCACACGAACTGGGGCAGGAGTTGAGCCGGGAGGTTCAACAGCGCCAGATGGCGGAGA
>JBBIQF010000756.1:0-2254 GCA_037442445.1 Planctomycetaceae bacterium | reverse complement strand
TCCGAGGTCCACCACGTTGATCCCCAGTTCCGGATCATGCACCTGGCGCAGGGCGGCGTACACGGAGGATTCGTGGATGGGCATGGCTCAGTCCTCCGGCAAGCGGACAAACACCTCGTCGCCGATCACTTGCACCTCGTGGCTGGCCGTCGGTTGCGTGGCCGGCATGGTCAATGCTCGGCCGGTGCGGATGTCGAACAGCGCCCCGTGGCGCGGGCAGCGGATGGTGTGATCCTGGAGTTCGCCTTCGGCCAGCGGGCCGCCGTCGTGGGTGCAGAGGTCATCCAGGGCCCAGAAGCGGCCGCCGACGTGGAACAGGGCGACCAGCCGATCGCCCACCTCGACCACCGTCTTGCCGGGGTCCGGAACATCGGTGACCCGGCACACGCGGACGAATTCCGGTCCGGGAGATACGCTTTGGGACATGTCGCTCCTTTGTGGCGAAGACATCGGTTGATCTATCCGAGAAAGCCGCTTCGAGATGCCCGACAGCACTTCCAGGGCCCTACCCAAGGGGCCACCACGCAGCCGGGTCCTGCGGCCCCATCGCGGCGGCGATTCGCCCGGGCTGCCACGGCATTTACGCATAATCCCGCACGCGCTGCCCGATGGCCGTCTCCAAGGCCTCGCGCACCCGGTCGATCGTGATCCGGTCGAAGACCTGCTGGAAGAAGCCGGCCACCACCAGGCGTACTGCCTCGCGCCGCGACAGGCCGCGGCTTTGGGCGTAAAAGATCATTTCGTCTTCCACCCGGCCCGCCGTCGCCCCGTGGGTGCATTTCACATCGTCGGCCAGGATTTCCAGCCCGGGAATGCTGTCCACGCGGGCGGTTTCGCTCAAGAGCAGATTGTCGTCGCGCTGGTAGCCATCGGTCTTCTGGGCATCGCGGTCCACGCGGATCATCCCCCGCCACACCACGTGCGCCCGATCCTGCAAAGCGCCTTTGTACAACAGGTCGCTCTTGCCGCGGGGCGCCCGATGATGCTGGAACGTATGGCAGGCCAGGTGCTGGCGGCCTTCGGCAAACATGACGCCGTTGACCTGCACATCGGCCCCCGGCCCCGTCAATCCCACGTACTGGTTCACCTTGGCGAGCCGGCTGCCCAGGGCTGCAAGGGTCCATTGGAGCTGGGCGTCCGCCTCGACCACCGCCCGCTGGTGCGCGAAATGCCACACCCCCTTTCCCCAGTCCTGGACATGGACCAGGCGGAGCTGGGCACGGGGACCCACGAAAACCTGGGTTGCCCCGCCGTGCAGGCCCGGCGCATCGCCCCCCCCGGCGTGCTCGCAGATGAGGGTGGCCTCGGCCCCTTCTTCCAACACCACCAGCGTATGGCCGAAGTCGCTGCCGCCGGGCCGGATGGCGGCCAGGCTGTACAGCGGCTCATCGACCCGCACGCCGCGCGGCACGAAAAGCAGTGTACCGCCGCACCAAAGCGCGGCGTGCAAGGCGGCGAACTTGTCGGCCTGGGCGTCGGCCAGATGCGGCTCCAGGTATTGGCGGGGCCCCTCCGGCTGCCGGCGCACGAACTCCTCGAGCAAGCCGAACCGCACGCCCTGCGACTCCCACCGCGGATCGAGCCAATGGTCTTGCACCACGCCGTCTAGGGTCACCAGCCGGCCTGCCCGGGCGACATGCTCCGCCAGCATGGCCGGCGGGAGCTCGACAGCCGCGGCAGGCACGGCGGGAAAGGCGAACCGCTCGAACCGGAACGTCCGCAAGTCGGTCCGCCGCCACTCCTCTTGAGCGCGGTCGGGCATCGGCAGGGCGACAAACCGTTCCCACGCCTGGCGGCGCAATGCACCCAGCCAGGCCGGCTCGTCACGCGACCTCGCAAAAACCTCGAAGCCTTCGGGGGTCCAAGCGGCAGGTGTCTGTACAAGCGGCATGAGTTCTTCGGTGGCTTGGGACGGGGAACAAGTCACGGTAACGCTGCGCCTTCTTCACCCCACCGTCCCCTCCATCTGGAGTTGGATCAAGCGGTTCATTTCCACGGCGTATTCCATGGGCAGTTCTTTGACCAAGGGCTCGATGAAGCCGCTGACGATCATCGTGCTGGCCTCGGCCTCGGTCAGTCCCCGGCTGGTGAGGTAGAAAAGCTGCTCCTCGCCGATCCGCGAGACGCTGGCCTCGTGGCCGATCATGACGTCCTGCTCCTCCAGCTCGATGTAGGGGTAGGTATCGCTGCGGCTTTGGGGGTCCAGGATCAAGGCGTCGCAGACCACGTTGGACTTGGATTTCTTGGCGCCGGG
>JBBIQF010000755.1:0-2258 GCA_037442445.1 Planctomycetaceae bacterium | reverse complement strand
CGGCAGGTTCAATTCGTTGTGCATGCGGTACAGCAGCCGGCGCACGCCGCGGGGGGGCTGCCCGCCGCCATGGGTGACGATGCACTTGTGCTTGCGCCAGAACTTGTCCTCGTTGAAGCGCCGCCAGACCGTGTCCTTTTCGACGTGGAGGATGAACTTGGCGTTGCACTTCTGGAACTGGATCACTTCCGGCTCGACGATCGAGGGGATGCTGTACCCGCCCGACCCCATGCGCGTGCAGTCGATGGTGTCGCCGCTATCGACCAGGGTGATCTCGCCCACCATGGCCCCGGCGTTCTTGGCGTACACGTGGAGTTCTTCGCGCAGGGCCTCGATGGCCACCTCGAGGTCCTCGATCACGCCGTCGGACTCTTCCTGGTCCTCGAAGGTCTCCTCCTTGGTCCCCTCGATGGTGTGTTTGAGCAGATAGTACATCCCCCGGAGGCTAGTGGTCTTACCCTGGACGATGAGGCGGCGGGCCCCCTCGGCCACCAGCATGGTCTGCATGTAGCTGCGGGCCTGATTGAGGTTGAAAAGCTGGCGCCGGTTGGTGGCGCTGCCCATTTCGATGAACCGCTTGGTCTTGTTGTAGCGGACGTTGGACAAGGTGCGGGCGGGGATTTCGATGGCGGGGTCGCGCCCGCTGGCCGCGGCCTTGACCACCGCATCGGCCAGGGCGGTGATCTGCCCCAGCGTCTTGCGGTCGCGGGGACTGAGCTTCTCGATCGGGATTTCCGCCGCTTCGGCGGTCGTGCTGCGCGATTTCTTGGCCATGGCAATTCCGGCAATCCCCCAGAAAACCTCTGCAAGCCTCAGGCCCCGCGGCCCGGGCCGGCCGGCACCGCGGAGGCACCCGCCCCCGCCTGCGGCGCAGGGGCCGCAGCGCCCTCGGCGTCGCGGTCCACCACGATCACATGCTCGCCGTAGTCCGCGTCATCGATCCGCCGGCCACGCTCGTCGTAGCGGGCATCGGCCTCCCAGGTCTTCCGCTTGGCGACCTCCAGCAGCTTCTCGTACAGGGCCTGGCGGTCGGTGCGGTTGATACGGCTGACCGCCGTGGCGACCTCGCCCAAATACCGCATGAACAAATTGCGCCGCTCGCCCTCGTGCCGGGCCTTTTGCCGCCGATGGAGGTACAGACCCAGCTTGCGTCCCACCGCCTGGAGGGCCAGGCGGATCTCCTTCTGGATTTCGGGATAGGCGGCCACCGCCTCCTTCGATTCGCTGGTAAACGGGACCCACACGCTGGCGATGTGCACCATGAGCGTCACCGGGCCTACCGGCAGCGCCCCCCGCGACTGCGCCAAGCCGTACGCCCGCCAGTTGGTTTGCATGACCGTCTGCGTGATCGCGCACGCCCCCGCCTGGAACAACAGCGGCACCCGGTTGGCGTAGCGCAGCACGGTCATCGTCTGGCGGTCGTTGAGGTTCACGCTCTGCATGGCCTCGTGCAGGCGGTCGATCTGGGCATCGTCGAGCTTGGCGGGGGACAAGCGCCGCCCCAGCCGGGCCGCTTGGAGAATCCGGTCGGCCGCGTCCAGCCCCAAACCATCGAACGTGATGGCCAGGAACTGGCGGAGCGTGCGGGCATCGCTCTCGGCCAGCAGCTCCACCAGCGTATCGCGGGGCACACGGTGCGTGGGGGCAGCACCGCCATAGGCCAGGGCGACCTCGATCTGGAAGGGATTGCCGCGGTACACGGCCGGCGGCCGTGTGGCCGCCGCGTAGAACTCCCCCGGCACCAACTGCCGCAGCCCTTTGAGCAAGAGTTCCTCGCCGATGGGCGAGATGCAATCGGTCGCAGGCGGCGGAATGCGGGTCGTCTGGAGGGCCTGGTAGAGGGCGTCGGCTTCGCGCCGGCCGATCTTGCGCACGCTGGCCCGGGGGCTGAGCTTGGCCGCCTCGCAAATGCGCCGGGCAACCGCCGCGCTGACCCGCGAGAACGACGTGGTCAAGAACTGGTGCAGCGTGCCGGCCCGCGACTCGTTGAGCATGGCCACCAGCGTGCCCAGCTCGATGCCGTAGGGGTGCGGCTTGATCTCCTTCGGTTCCGGCGGCAAGACCTCCGTGACCCGCACATAGTGCTTCTCCTGCCCGTCCGGATCCACGTAGTGCAGCGTCACATGCGGGTTGGCCAGCGCCGTCTGCTCGAGGTATTCGTCCACGCTGGCCCGGCCCCGCTGATAGCGAGCCTCCAGCTCGATCGTCACCCGCGTACCGTGATCGACCTCGATCCACTCGATGCCGAGCTTTTCCAT
>JBBIQF010000754.1:231-2269 GCA_037442445.1 Planctomycetaceae bacterium | reverse complement strand
CCGGTGCGGCTTGACCTTTTACCAACGCCCCTCCACTGGCGTTTGGCGTGACATCGCGGCTGGGCGGCTAGCCGGTTGCCGCCGCGGTTTTGGCCGCACGCCCGTTTACGGGCGTTTGCCGCTGGGCGCCACGCCGCGCGGAGCGGAAGGCGGAATCCGGTTTTGACCACACGCCCGTTTACTGGCGTTTGCCGCCGCAGGCGGCCACAAGGCCCGGCGTTTACGCCGGGTTCCACCGGGCGCACACGAATCGTGTTGTGGTGCGCAGACGGCCCCCTGTCAGGCCCGTTTACGGGCCTCCTCGTTACGCCAGCCGAATCGCAATCGCTGGGCTACGGACGGGCGCGGTAGGCGTACAATCGCCAGCCGACGGACGAGAGCCCCCTGAAGGGGGCTGACCTTCCACGAAATTGGGAAGCAGGCGTCTCAGCGGCCGAACCCGGCCTGAAGGCCAGGCCTATAGCCCCCTGTGGGCGGCAAGGCCCGTAAACGGGCCTTATCTTTGCAACCCAGCGACAAGCACCTGATTTCCCCCACGGCAGCATCGGATGCGAGCAAGCAAGATCGACGTTCTCGAAGGGCTATTAATGCATTCCGTCAAATTGCGCATCCTTCTCAAGCAACCTATTTTGACTGCGTCGGCAGCCACCATTTGGAAGCGGCGCAGGGGAATTGCGATTGGAATCAACGGTTTTGGGCGAACCCCGGTGGACGGTTTGGCTAGTTTGGAAATCGGCCACGTGTGGATGGGCCAAATACTGCCGAGTTTACCCCCCCTTCGTGTCGGTCGCAGAGCCTTGGTGCGATACTCCCGCATCCAAACCCCCGGTGCTTGCACCAGCGGGTACAATGGGTATCCACGATCGGCATTCCGGTCGCGAGGCGAGCCGGTTGGCCCATGCTGGCCGGCACTCGCGAGGCACGTGGCCGGATGCGCGACACTCCGGGAATACCCCATTTCGGGCACACTGCAGAGGAGGAACGTGTATGGCGATGTATGTGGGAGAGGCGTTGGCGGGCGAAGGCAACGAGGTAGCGCACATCGATCTGGTGATTGGCGATAAGGACGGGCCGGTGGGGGTGGCGTTCGCCAATGCCCTGGCCAGGCAGAGCGAGGGGCACACGAACCTGCTGGCGGTGCTTGCCCCGAATCTGGCGGTCAAGCCCTCGACGGTGATGGTGACCAAAGTCACCATCAAAGGGATGCGGCAGGCGGTGCAGATGTTCGGGCCGGCGCAGGCTGCGGTGGCCAAAGCCGTGGCCGATTGCGTGGCCGAAGGCACCATCCGCCGCGACCAGGCCGAACAGTTGGTCATCGTTTGCGGCGTGTTCATCCATCCCGATGCCGCCGACGACCGCAAGATCTACCAGTACAACTACGAGGCCACGTGCCAGGCGATCCGCAACGCCCTTTCGGGCCGGCCCACGGTCGATGAAGTGCTGGCGGGCAAAGACACCGCCGCGCATCCGTTCCGCGGCTTCTGAGGTGCCCGACAACACTGGCTTGCCCTAACCGGGGTCTGCGCCCTGCCGCCAGCGCCGTGGCCTGCCGGAATCGCAGGGTGCCAACCGCCGGAGGGTCGGCTCTTGCTCCGGGGGGCGTGGCCCTTACGCTTGGCCCTTGGTCCTCCGCCTGCCCTTTGGCCGGTGCGCCGTTGGCCGTGTCCATGGTTGGGCCCTTTAGGCGCCTGGCCGGCAAGGGCTAAAATGGGCGCTTGTGGGTGCTAGGCCCGTGGAAACCGCTGTTCTTTGGCCGGGATGTCCATGTCCAACGCTTCGGTGCTTGAACAGTTGCGGTGGAAGAAACTGCCCGTGCTTGACGACGGGTTCGTGGCCCTGGTGGATGTCATGGGCGACGACCAGGCGGTGGTCCAAGCGGCACGGGTCAGCTATGGGCCGGGTACCCGCCCCGTTTCCGACGATCGGACGTTGATCCGGTATCTCATGCGGCACGGGCATACGACGCCGTTCGAGATGGCCGAGGTCAAGCTCCTGGTCCGCGTGCCCATGGATTGCTGGCGCCAATGGATTCGGCACC
>JBBIQF010000754.1:0-214 GCA_037442445.1 Planctomycetaceae bacterium | reverse complement strand
GCGGTCAACGAGACGAGCACGCGCTACTCGGTGGCCATCGACGCTGCCCAGCGCACCCCGCCGCACGCCTGGCGGCGCCAGGCCGCAGGCAACCGCCAGGGGAGCGAGGGGACGCTGGACCGGGCAGTGGGCGAGGTCCTGTCGGCCGAGGAGGCCGAACTTCAAGAACACGCCCGGCGGGTGTACGAGCGGCGGTTGGCCCAAGGGGTGGCCC
>JBBIQF010000753.1:1196-2271 GCA_037442445.1 Planctomycetaceae bacterium | reverse complement strand
TGGCCAAAGGCTTCATCGATGCCGCACAACTGGAGCGGCTTGCCCGGGCGTACAACAACCAGTACGGGCAGTATCTGCTGGAACTGTTGCGGCGGCCGGCCGGCTGGCGGCGCTAGCGCACCGGGGCATCCACCATGGCGCCAAGCCCTACGGCACAGATCGTCGTCACGGGGTGCCACGGCCAACTGGGCTCTGAATTGTGCCGCCAGTGGGGCCCGCAGGCGCTGGGCCTCGATCTGCCCGAACTGGACCTGGCCGATGCCCAACGCACGGCCGAGATGCTGCTGGGCCTGGCACCGCGGGTGATTGTCAACACGGCGGCGTACACCCGGGTGGACCAGGCCGAGGACGAGCCGGACCGCTGCCGCACCGTCAATGCCGATGCCGTGGGCGTGCTGGCCCAAGTCTGCCGAAAGCTCGATGCCGTGCTCGTCCAGATCAGCACCGATTACGTCTTTGGCCGCGATACGGCCCGAAGCACCCCCTATACCGAAAACGATCCGCCCGGCCCGGTGAACGTGTACGGCCAGACCAAGCTCGAAGGCGAACGCCATGCCGCGGGCTGGGCCAGGCACTTCATCGTGCGGACCTGCGGCCTTTACGGCCGGCTGGGGCCCCGCTCGCCCGGCAACTTCGTGGCCACCATGCTCCGCCTGGCCCAACAGGCCAGACCCTTGCGCGTGGTGAACGATCAGCGGTGCTGCCCGAGTTTCGTCCCCCACGTGGCCCGGGCCATCCGCTTCCTGGCCGCGACCGAAGCCTACGGCACCTACCATGTGGTCAACACCGGCAGTGCCACTTGGTACGAGCTGGCCGCGGAACTGTTCCGCCAGGCAGGACGGGAGGTGCCGCTGGTGCCTATTACCACGGCCGAGTACGGTGCCCGGGCCCGCCGGCCAGCCTACAGCGTGTTGGACACTGCGAAATACCACGCCCTGCCCGATGCGCCCCCCATGCCGCCCTGGCAGGACGCCTTGGCCGAGTATGTCCGCTTGGCCCGGGACGCCGGGCCCGATGCGCTGTGACGCGCCCGGCGGACGCGAGGGAGGCGCCGGACGCGACGGAGCGCGTCCCT
>JBBIQF010000753.1:0-1096 GCA_037442445.1 Planctomycetaceae bacterium | reverse complement strand
TGTGACGCGCCCGGCGGACGCGAGGGAGGCGCCGGACGCGACGGAGCGCGTCCCTCCAGGCATGACACGCCGGACGCGACGGAGCGCGTCCCTCCAGGGAGGGCCACGCTCCCTCGTGGCCGAGGCGCTCTGTCGCACTTGCGCCAGGCACGCCGTCCGCCCCGCAAGGAACACCGGTTGCGCCCGTTGAGGACAGGTCCGGTCTCAATCCGCCGCGCGAACGGCGTGCGTTTCCGGTCCCATTTCCCGGCGCGATGCGCGGGCCCAAGAAACGAGAAAGCCCGCACCCAAGAGGCGGGCTTTCTCCCTACCGTAGTTTTGAGTTGCGAGAGGCAATACGCCGATGGTCGGTCACCTGTCGCCCATGTTTCATTTCGAGCCGGCGGTGAACCCGGTGTATCGGCCCTCGCACTCGGCTGGCCAACCATTACAAACCTAGCACGGGCGGCATTGGGCGACAATGCCCCTGCGGGAGGGGATGTGCGGAATTCCCCCGGCGCGCTTTTCGAGCGAGAGGCAGCCCCAGGGCCGCGGCCATCGCCGTTTGCGGCCGAAAAAGGCGGCGGCCTTCCTGTTGCGCCGGACTGCCTTCTCTCGGGCCACTTGGCGTGGGCCAAACCCGAAAAGGCACGCGGCGCCGATACCGATGGGTTGGACGGCCGAAGGCCGAACGCCGGCCTAGCGCGAATAGCCGCCGTAGCGCCCGCCCCGGCCGCCGCCCTGCCCGCCGCGGCCTCCGCTGCGCGGACGGTCTTCGGCCGGATTGACCTTGATGGTCCGCCCCTCCAGTTGCGCACCGTCCATCTCGGAGATCGCGTTTTCGGCACTCTCGGCCTGGACGAAGGTCACAAACCCGAACCCCCGCGACCGCCCGGTCTCACGGTCGGTGATCACCTTGGCCTCGGTAATCTCGCCGAAACGTGCGAACGCTTCCCGCAGGCCCTCGTCCGTCGTCTTCCAGTTCAGACCACCCACAAACAGTTTCTTGGACATCGAACACACACTCCTCGTCGCGGCGCCCAGGCGCCCCCCACTCGAAACCCTCGGGCCGTGCGGCCCAGCCCGCCTCTTCCAGGGGTGGCCCCGCTGGCCACCC
>JBBIQF010000752.1:0-2273 GCA_037442445.1 Planctomycetaceae bacterium | reverse complement strand
CCTCCTTCCGACTTTTCGGCCAGGTTAGCGATGGCCGGAAATGCCTTGAACACCTGGTCGCGGGTGGCGGTCAAGCGGATGGTGACCCGGCTGCGGGGTTTGAGGCAAACGCAGGGCCATTGGCCGCACCTGGGGCACACCGGCGGTAGCTCTGGCGGCGGGGGGCATTGGCAAGGCCTCTTGCCGCACTTGGGGCAGGGCTCTGGCGGCACGGGGCACTGGCAAGGCGTTTTGCCACACCGGGGGCAGACGGGTGTCTGCGGGATAGCGTCCGGAACGATTAGATAGCCGTCCGCGAGGTCCACGTCGTCCTCGGCCATCGTGTGGCCAAACGTCACCTTTTCGGGGGCGATTTGGAACCTGCCTTCGGGACCAAGGGTCGGCCGGCCCACCGTGTAGCCGAACATCTGCTCGGCCACGCCGCGGGCGATGGCCTTCCGCAGCACGGCGTCCGAGCTGATCCGCGGCGGTTCCAGGAAGCCGAAAAAGGCGTCCTGCACCTCCTTGGTGGAAACGCCCAGACGCGGCGGCTCACCGGGGGCCAGCGATTCGCCCAGCTTCAAGCGTTCCACGATCTTGCGGGGGTGGAGCGTGCCGTGGATCTTCGGCGTGCCCACGGCCGTCAACAGTTCCATCACCCGCTCGTGGACGCCCGTGGCCTGGAGCGGGCGCCCGCCCACTTCGATCTTTTCCAGTTCCAGGGCGCCGCGGCTTCCCATCCTCGGCAGCCAGACGGCCGAATAGAGCTGCCGGAACGCCGTTTCTGCCGCCGCCTCTTCGGTACGGCGGCGCTCCTTCAATTGGTCTTCTTGGTCCTTGGTCAGCCGATGTTGCCTTTTCTTTGCTTCGACGCGCTCTACGGCCATCAAGTAGCGCACCGCACGCCGCAGCGACTCGATGGACCTGCTGTCCGGGATGGCCAGGGCGATACCATTGCGATATTGCCGCGGCTTGTCGCCACAGGTCGAGACCAGTGCGATGGCCGCCTGCTCCTGCTGGGCGGAGGATTGCTGCGCAAACTCCAGGGGCAGGTAGCCCACCAGGAACCGGGGCTCCCGGTCGGGCAGGTCCTGCGAGGCCGCCGGCCAGACAATCGCCTCGGCCTTGCCGGCCAGCCGCTGCTGGAGCATCTCCTTGATGCGCTCGCGGATGGCGTCCGGGTCGCGGGCAACCTCCTGCTCGGCGTCTTCGATCAGCTTGGTGACGTTCGGGTCTTTCTTGAAACAGTACCGCACCCCGTCATAGTGCAGATAAAGGCACGTGTTGCGGAGTTCCGCCAGTACCGCCGAGGCGGTGATGCTGTCCAGGTCCGGCCCGACGCAGGCCGCCAGCAATTCCGTCTCGGTGACCCCGGGCGGCAGCGCTTCGCTTCCTTCCTCGCGCTTCAAGCCGCCGAACGAGTAGGCCAGAATGGCGGTCGCCAGCCGCAGCGCGGGCCGCACCCCGGCCAGCGCAGGGGTCTCCTTGGCCAGCCGATCGTCGATCCGCTTGGCCCTGGCATTCGGGCCGACCAGGTCATGCCTAAGCACCGGCGAGTAATCCTGCCGCGGGTCCAGGTCCTTGAGCATCGCCCGCTGCACCTCCACATCGCTTAAGGGAATCTCGGCCGGCCCGAGGATCGGCTTGGCGCCGCCGTTTTTCTTGAGCGCGTGCAGGCAGCAGGCCAAAAACCGCAGTGCGCCGCGGGTCCGCTGGAACCCATCCACGCTGGTCCAGCGGCTGGTCATCACATCAATCAGCGCGGGATGGAACGGGTACGCGGCCTGCATTCGCCCCCGAAGCTGCACGCTCTGCTCCTCGGCGTCCTGCTTGGCCGAAGCCGTCTCCGCTCGTGCCCGCAGGTAATTGCCCGCGGCGCCGGCATACTCCTCGGCCACCTGCCGGGCTGCATCGCCCGGCGGCTCGGCCCCCAACAGCCGGCGCTTGACCACCGCCAAGATTTCATCGCCCGTCACCGGCTCGCGGACCTGGTCCTTGCGGCTGGTCAGCTTGTCGAGCTGCTCCAAGAGGGCCACGTTGCCCAGCGCCTCGCGCGCGCTCCACTGGAGCGAATAAACCATCACTGCATTGCTGCTGTTGGCCACCTCAACGGTCAAGTTCTGAATAAAATCCATGGCCTGGCGCTGGAGCGTCGATTCTTTCACCCCCACGGCGGCCGCGCGCTCCATGTACTTGAGCACCTCGTCCAATAGCAGCAGTACCGGCTTTCCCGCGGCGTCGAACATCGCCTGGATCTCGTCGCCGGCCGGCGAGACGCGCTCCACGTCGTGCTT
>JBBIQF010000751.1:0-2279 GCA_037442445.1 Planctomycetaceae bacterium | reverse complement strand
GGCGCCCGAGGTGGTCCAGAGTGTCGAGGGGCGGTTCCTCAAGGGGATCGTCAAGCTCGACGGCGGCCGGCGGCTGGTGCTGGTCCTGGACCACAACGCGCTGTTGGAGCACAGCGCGGCGGGACTGGACACCGCCCGCTCGGCCGGCGCCGAGGCCGCCGGGGAGGTGCGGTCCCAGACCCGGCAAGAAGACGAAGACCACGAGCAACTGGTGACCTTCCGCCTGGCCGACGAGGAGTACGCGGTCTCGATCATGGAGGTGCAGGAAATCATCCGCGTGCCGGCCATCTCGGTGGTGCCCGATGCGCCGCCGGGGGTGGTGGGGGTGGCTAGCCTCCGCAACCGCATCTTGCCGGTGATGGATTTGCGCTCGAAGTTCGGCCTGCCGCCGCGGAGCGGCGAGGGCGACGCCCGCCACGACGACGAGCGCTGCCTGGTGGCGCGGATCGGGGGGACCTCGGTGGCCCTGCGGGTCGATGCCGTGCACCAGGTACTCCAGGCCCCCCGCAGCGCGATCGAGCCCACCCCGCGGATCGTCGGCGGCGGCGGTTCCGGCGGCGAGCAGATTCGCGGCATCGTCAAGCTCGACGGCGGCCGGCGGCTGATCATGCTCCTGGACGTGGAAAAGCTGGTCGATCAGGCTTGCCGCAACGAGCTGAAAGCCATGGCCGAGGGCCAGGCAGAGCAGGACGCCACGGCCAGCCACGCCGCCGAGCAGGATGAGCGGCAACTGGTGAGTTTCAAGGTGGCCGGCGAGGAGTTCGCCGTGGACATCATGCAGGTCCAGGAGATCGTGCGCCTGGCCAAGGTCACCAAGGTGCCGCACGCCCCGTCGTTCGTCGAGGGGGTGGTGAATCTCCGCGGCAATGTGTTGCCGGTGATCGATCTGCGCAAGCGGGTCCACCTGCCCGAGAAGGCCTACAACGACTCGACCCGCGTGGTGGTGGTCGATCAGGAGGGCCGCAAGACGGGCATCATCGTCGATTCGGTCTCCGAGGTGATGGCGGTGAAGAAGGAGGCGATCGAGCCGGCTCCGGAAATCACGCGCAGCACCTACGGCGATCACTTTATCGAGGGCGTGGGAAAGCTGCACAACGGCGAACGGATGTTCCTGCTGCTGCGGACCCACGAACTGTTGCGCGAAGACGACCCGATGCCTGCCGAGGGGCCGGAGGACGCCCCCGCAGCAAGTGAACCGGCCGAAGCGTTGTGCGTCTGACCCCCCGGCGGCTGGTGAGCGCCGGGCCCGTGAGGCCAAGGCGGCCCGCGGGCCCGGCGGCTCTGCCAGCTAACGATCTCCCGTGCGCCGGCAGCCCGGCATGTGCTGGCCTGCCCCGCGCCGCGCAAGACGAGGGTCCAGGCAGCCCGTGGCGCGTCAGCCACGCGCCTCAGAACCAAGAGATGCGCGACATCGGCACCTGCCGAACGTCGCGGCAGGCGCAATGCACCATTGCCTGAGTGAGTTGGGAACTTTGGGACGTGCATCATGAACGGGCCCATCCGTGTGGTGATTGCCGACGATTCGGCATTTATGCGCAAGAAGATCCGGGAGATCCTGGAGCGCGATGGGACGGTGCAGGTGGTGGCGGCCGCCCGCAACGGCCAGGACGCCGTGGAATGCGTCAAAACCCACCAGCCCGACGTGGTGACGCTGGATATCAACATGCCGGTCATGGACGGTGTGACAGCGCTGCAGGTGATCATGGCCGAGTCGCCCCGGCCGGTCGTCATGCTCAGCTCGCTGACGCAAGAGGGGGCTTTGGCCACGTTCGAGTGCCTGGAGCTGGGGGCGGTGGACTTCATCCCCAAGCCATCGGGGACGATCTCCATGGATTTGGACCTGGTGGCGGCGGAGATGGTGGCCAAGGTCAAGCAGGCAGCCCGCGCGCGGTATCGCCGGGGGAACGTTCGGCCTGCGGCGCGGCGCATGGCGCCGAGCCCGCCGAAACCTCCTCGCAGCGCGCCGGCCGACGGCCTGGCCCGGCGCGTCGTGGCCATCGGCGTCTCGACCGGCGGGCCGAAAACCCTGCTGGATATCGTTCCGTTTTTGCCCCCGGACCTGGACGCGGCCGTGGTGGTGGTCCAGCACATGCCCGAGTCGTTCACCGCCTCGTTTGCGCGGCGGCTGGCGGAATCGGGCCCGCTGCCCTTCAAAGAAGCGTCAGCGGGCGAGCCCATCCGCGCGGGGCACGGCTACCTCGCCCGGGGGGGAAAGCATTTGGTCTTTGCGCGGCGGCCGGCCGGCGGGGTGCTGGCCCGCTACTCGTCCTGGCCTGCCG
>JBBIQF010000750.1:0-2283 GCA_037442445.1 Planctomycetaceae bacterium | reverse complement strand
TGTTCGATCGGCCCAGGGCCGAGCGGGCCAAATCGCGCGGGAAGCAAATCAGCATGTGTTTCAGCAGCCCCCGGCGCCGGTTCTGCCACTTCCAGCGGGCGGCGTAGATTACCCGGTTGCGGCAGATCAGCCGCGCCCGGCGGCGATAAGCAGCGGCGTCGGCAGTCACCGAGCCGCCGAAGTGGCCCACCCGGCCGCGGGTGCACATGCCCACTTCGTAGCCGGCCTGGGCGATCCGCCGACACAGGTCGTAATCCTCGTAGTAGCTGCCATAAATCGGGTCGAAAGGGCCGGCTGTCACGAGCGCCTCGGTGCGGACCACCATGGCCGCTGCCGTGAGTTCCGGGGCGGGCACAAACTCGGGCAGGTCGCCCAAGTCGGCCCCGGGGCCCCCATCCAGCCGGAAGAACAGTTCCGGCGCTGCCCGAGCGCATGTGCGAAAGGCGGGGTCCCAATCGGTCCCTTCATAGTTCGTGATGAGCGGCATCACGGCGCCGACCTGCGGCTGGGCGTCCAGAAGCTCGGTGCACGCGTCGAGCCAGCCGGGCGCGCTCAGGGTATCTTGGTTGAGAAAGCACACGTACTGGCCATCGAGCCCACCGCGGACGAGGGCGTAATTATTGGCCTCGGCAAATCCCATGGGTTGCGGGGTTTTCATGATCCGCACGTTGGGCGCGGCGGCGAACCGCGCGAGGCAGTTGTTTTCGCCGTTATCGACCAGGATCAGGTTCCAGCCGCCCTGGGAGGCTGCTTGGAGGGAATCGACGCAGGGGCCGATCCAGCGGTCCGACCGGTGGGCGATGACAAGCACCGAAACGAGCGGGCTCATAGGGCGACGGGGGCCGGCCGGTCCCGATGCAGCAACTGGACCGCTACGTGTGCCAGCACTTCAGCGATTCTTGCCTGGTAGGTGTGGGCCGCATAGACGCTGCGCGCCATGTCCTCAGCCCGGCGACCGTTGTCGTCCGAAGTGCCACCGTTATGCAGATGAAACTGCAACTGTTGGGCCAGGCCTGAAGTATCGCCATACGCGACCAACGCGCCGGTGACGCCGGGTTGGATGGTTTCGGCCAGGCCGCCCACGGCGGTGGCCACCACGGGGGTGCCGGCGGCCATGGCCTCGACCGCTGCCCGGCCGAACGGCTCCGAGCGGCTAGGCACGCAGATCACGTCGCAGGCGCGGTAGAAGGCGGGCATATCGTCCACGGTGCCCAGAAACAGCACCCGGCCGGCAAGGCCCCGTTGCTGCACCAACTCGGCCAGTTCGGCCCGGTAGCGGGGCTCGCCATCGCCGGTGATGGCGGCCATGCTGCCCGGTATTGCCTGGGCCACGCTGGCAAACGCCTCGAGGAAAAACCGGTGGCCTTTGACCGGCCGAAGCGTGCCGGGCACACCGACCAGCGGCACCTGCTGCGGCAGGCCCAGCCGGGCCCGGGCCTCGGCCCGGCTCAACGGGCAATCGAAAAACTCGTCCCCCACGGCGTTCGGCAGGATGGTCAGCCGCGGCCCGTCGGCGCAGCCGACCACGTTTTCGGCCACGGCGCGGGAGATGGCCACGATATGGCTCGGCAGACGGCGGACCAATTGCCGGACCAGCCATTTTCCGCCCGGCCAGGGGGCGTGCATCTCGCCTTCCACATCATCCATCAGTTCCCGCAGGTGCCAGACACATGGAATCCGCAGGCGGCGTGCGGCCAGCACCGCGGCCAGCCCGGTGAGATTGTTCACGTACACCAATTGCGGCCGGAGGTGCCGAAACCGCTCGACAAACAGCCGCGATGCCTTAATGTCGGCCAGCAGGCGCCGCAGGCGGCGGTGCCAGGGGCCGCCGGCCAGCCACTGGGCGTGGGGAAGGTGCTCGATGCTGCAGCCGCGGTTTTCATAATCGGCCGCAAGTTCGCCCAGTTGGTGGAATATGGCGTGCACCTGGTAGCCCGCCTGGTGCAGGGCATCGACCACCATCAGGCCGCTGATGGGCGAGCCCGAGGGCTTGGCGGTAAACTGCACGAACACGCAGCGGGGGGTCATGGTGCGGTGGCCAAGGGGCTCGTGCGTGGGATGGCAAATGATCCCGCCCGTCCGGCCACAAATCGCACAAAGCGTTCGGCCAGGCAGCCGTAAGCGAAGCGGCAAATAGCGCCCTTCCGGGCGGCGAGTTGGCTAGCCCGGTCGGCCGAGCCGGCCATTGCGGCGGTCAATCGCTCGGCTAGAGCCTTGGCATCTGCGAAGGGGAACACCGCCACATCTTCGTTGGCCGTGCGAACCGCATCCGGCCAGCAGCCG
>JBBIQF010000749.1:0-2284 GCA_037442445.1 Planctomycetaceae bacterium | reverse complement strand
GTGTTGGGGCTTCTTCCCAGTACCCGGAGTTGAAGGCCGGCTGTCCGCAGCAGGTCTGCCGCTCTGGATACACCACGGGAATCCCCAGCCGCCGCAACACCTGCACCGTGGCCTGTCCCACTTGGGGAAAGAACTGGTCCACGTAGCAGGGGATGAACAGGGCCACCGGTTCCCCCGGGCTATACCGGGGATAGGTCCGCGAGCCAGGCCCCTCGGAACCGCTTGCAGACATAAATGGTACCACTGACGACAAACGGGATGCCTACTGCCGCACCAGTCTACCGCACCGCGCTTGGGGGCGAAAGACTCAGGGGGCGACCCGAAAGCACGGTCCGGCCAGAGGCGATCCGGGGCGAAAGGCTTGCAGCCGGCGGCCCCCAAGCATCTCCTTCCACGCCCGGCGGTCAACCGCGGCACGTCACGGGCTTGGGGCGATCTGTTGCAACAGGCGGACCGCCTCTTCGACCAGCCGTTCGCCCGTCCCCGGCTCAGCATAGCTATGGAAGCCGGTCCACACCTGGTAGCCGCCCCGCTTGTGCCCATCGAGGTCGGGCAGATAGCCGATCCAGTCGTTGGAGAGTTCGGCCACGATGGTGTACTTCATGGGCGAGCGGCGTTTGATTTCCAGGCCCAGGGAGGTGAACAGTTCGGCCGGGACGCCGACGATGGCCACCGGCCCGATCCGCATCACCTGTAGCCAGGTGGTCCGCTCCTGGCCCTGCAGGGGTGCCAGTTCTTTGCGCATCTGGCGGAAGACGGCAGCGATCGACTCGGCAGCCGCGGGGGCCCGTTTGGCGCAATAGCGGGTTACGGCTTTTTCCTCGGCCGCCTCGTCGAAATGCCGAATTCGGAAGCGGAAAGGCTGCTTGATGGCGGCCAGGCGATCCACCGGCTGCGGTTCGGCCTGGTCGCAGGCCGCGCGCACGGCCCGCCGGATCCGCTCGAACGCCTCTTGGGCACTCAGGTTGTAGGCGTGGGTCGAGCCGCTGGCGCCTTCGAGAAAAGCCACGGTACCGCCCAGTTCGGCTTCCAGCGATTGGGCGGCCATTCCGTAGAAGGAGGGCGATCGCACCCCGCCTTTCAGCGTGCCGATGCTATGCGTCGAATGGCCGAAAAGCAGCGCCTGGAGCTGGCCCTCCGGGCGGCGGAACACGAGCACCGGCAGGTCGGGATCGAACGGGCCGGTGGGCCCCACGGCATCGTCGCGCGGGCCGATCCAGTAGATCGTCCCGTCGCCCAATAGCAGCCGGCTATTCATGCCCACCGTCTTTTCCTGGGCGAGCTTGAAGGCGAAGCGGCTTGGGGCCAAGCGTTTCCGGGCCTCGGCGACGGCCGCCACGATGCCTTGCTGGAGGCGCTTGCAAAACGGCTCGCACGGGCCGTACCCATGCACCCGCATGGTGCTGGGGGCATGGTGGGTATGGGTGGCGTGGACCAGCACATGCGACGGCGGAATGCCAGTGGTCTTTTCGATTTCGGCCACCACCGGGTCCACCAAGTCGCGGGAGAACATCAGCACGTCGCAAGAGACGATGGCCAGCGGCGGATCGCCCGGGCGCTTTAGCACCACGGCCGTGGCCCGCAACTGGCCTTCCTGGCCGTGCGCCTTGCCGGCGTGGATGCTGCCGGCGATGGGCATCGAGTCGTCGGCCTGGAGTTCCACCGCCGCCGCGCCCAACTGGAACTCGGCCGAAGCCGAGGACTCCGCTGGCGCGGCGCGTGCCGGCCAGACATGCCAATTCACCAACACCATGGCCGCCATGACAAGCGCGATTGGGTTCCACCGCATGGCCATCCCCTTTTCAAATCGAAGGATTCTGTACTTTCGCCCCCAGCGTTTTACAGGATGCGCAGGCCTTTGGGCAACGATTCGCCGAAGACCAGCCCTTGCTCCTCGTCGGCCAGCCGGCCCCCGTGCTCCACCAGTTCGAGGAAGTGCGGGGGGCAGTGCTGGTTTCGGAGCCAGATGGCGGCAGCCCGGCGCTGGGCGTCGGGCAGGTCGCGGTAGCGGTCGTCGGTGCGGCGGGCCAGCATCATCACCGCCAGCGCCGCCGCGGGGTCCGCCGGCGCACGCTGCAAGACTTTTTGGAGCCAGGCAGCGGCCGTCTCGGGTGGCACCACGGTGTTCAGCGGGCCGTACACGGGCTGCCGGGCCCCGATCCGGCCGAGGGCCCAAAGCATCGCCGGGCGGATCGCCTCCACCTTCTTCCGCCCCAGCAGGTCCACCAGCATCTGGCCCAATTCCAGCTTCGTGCCGGTGGGCAACAGTTCCAGCGAACCGAGG
>JBBIQF010000748.1:0-2287 GCA_037442445.1 Planctomycetaceae bacterium | reverse complement strand
AGCCCCGGGGGATTCTCTTCCGCACCGACCGCATCATGGCCCGGGCCGAAAAAATGGAAGTCCGCGATGGCCTGGCTTGGGGGGAACCCCCCCCACCCCGCATCCCCATCGTCGATGGCAACCTGCACTGGGAAGTGGACCTGGTCGAAGGTCAAAAGACCGGCATCTACCTCGACCAGCGCGAGAATCGCCGCGCGGCGGCACGATACATGGCCGGCCGCCGCGTGCTGGATATGTTCTGCTACCAGGGCGGGTTCAGCCTGGCCGCCCGGGCCTGGGGCCAGGCCGCCGAGTGCCTGGGCTACGACTCCAGCGAGAAGGCGGTGGCCGAGGCCCGCGCCGCCGCCTGCCGCAACGGCTTGAACCAACTCCGCTTCGAGCCCGGCGAGGCCTTCCAGACGCTTCAGTCGCTCTATGAGCGCAACGAGCGGTTCGGCGCCGTCATCCTCGACCCCCCCAAGTTTGCCCGCGGCCGAAAAACCCTGGAAGAAGCCCTGCGGGCCTACCACTGGCTCAACCGGCTGGGGATGGCGGTGCTCGAACCCGAAGGCATCTTGGTCACTTGTAGCTGCTCGGGCCATGTGAGCCGCCAGGATTTCTTCGACGTGCTGGTGGGCGCGGCCCAGCAGTCGGGCCGCGAGGTGCAGGTGCTGGAACAGCGCGGGGCATCGCCCGACCACCCCGTGGCCCTGAACTGCCCCGAATCCGAATACCTCAAGTGCTTCATCTGCCGCGTGCATTGACCCGGCGGGCGGCCGGTGCGTGCTGTGCACGCGCCGTACTGGCCGCACCCGGGGTGATTGACGCCGAAGCCCTAGGGAAACATAATAGCCTCTACTGCGGTCTGGTAAGTGCCCGAGGTAGGGGCCTGGGGAAATGTCGAGCGGGTCGGCAGGTAGCGGCGGAACCTCGGGCAAGACCCCATCCACACGCCTGGTGCTGCGGGCCGTATTGCCGGGCAGTCCGCCGGAGGAAGTCTTTGTGGTCCGGCGGTTATCGATCGGCCGGGCGGTCGACAATGTGTTTTGTGTCGACAACGAGGCGGTCGATCGGCATCACGCCGAGGTCCAGGTGGACGCCGCGGGCCGGCTGGTGATGCGGTGTCTGGCGGCCGGGGCGTATCTCGATGTGGGCGGGGCTCATGTTTCGGAGTTGGTTCTTGAGCCTGGGGTGCGGTTTCGGGTCGGGCCGGCCGAGTTCGAGTGCCTTGCGGGGCATGCCACCCCGGCCGCGTCTGCCGAAAAGCTCTTGGAGGCGGCCTGCCCGCATTGTCGCACACAAGCTCTGCCCGAACCCTCGCCGCAGGTGCAGCCGTGCAAGCAATGCGGCAAAGCGATGCTCGTGTTGCCGCTCCAGTCGGGGCCCGGGCCGCTGGTGTTGCCTGCCCGGCAGTCGAAGTTGGAGGCCGTGCGATTGGCCGGCCAGGGGGGCATGGCCGTGGTGTTGGAAGGCCGGCGCCTGGATACCTCCCAGCGGGTGGCCATCAAGCTGATGCTGCCCCAGTTGGTCCAACAGGAAGAGTATCTCCAACGGTTTCGGCGGGAAGTCGCCCTCTTGCGCCAGGTCCGCCATCCCCGTGTCGTGCGGATTGCAGGTTACGGGCAGTGGGCCCGGCTGCCCTACCTGGTGATGGACTGGGTCGAAGGCCAAACCCTCAAGCAGCGCATCCAGGCCCTGGCCCGCGACGGTCGCCTGTGTACTTGGGCCGAGGCCTCGCGGTGGCTGGGGCAGGTGGTGGACGGTCTGGCGGCCATCCATCGGGCAGGCCTGGTGCATCGCGATATCAAGCCGTCGAACATCCTGGTGGATGGGCAGGGCAATGCGTTGGTGGCCGACCTGGGGGTGGCCCGGCCTGTGCAGGACGCCCAGACCGCCCTGACGACCACCGGGGCGTCGGTGGGGACCTGGGTCTACATGGCCCCGGAGCAGGTTTACACGCCGGACCGGGTGGATGCCCGGGCCGATCAGTACGGCTTGGGGGCTACGTTTTACGAGCTTTTGACCGGCCAGGCGCCGCTGGGGCGCTGGGTACCGGCATCGCAGCGGAACCCGACCGTGCCCGCGGAGTTCGACGGGGTGCTGGAGCGGCTGCTGGCTCCGCAGGCCAGCCAGCGGTACGGGAGTCTGGAGGAGTTGGCCCAGGACCTGGCGTCGCTGGGACTGGCAGTGCCCACTCCGCCGCCTCTGGTCACGCCGCCACGCGATTCTTCTGCGGCGATGCCGGCAAGCGAGGTCAAGCGGCCGTCGGTGCCGGTGTCGCCCGAATCTTCAGCACCTTCGGTGCCGC
>JBBIQF010000747.1:0-2290 GCA_037442445.1 Planctomycetaceae bacterium | reverse complement strand
CGAAGAGGATCACCTGGTCGGCGCCGATGCGGCGGGCCCACTGGGCGGCCAGGAGGCCGATGGGCCCGGCCCCGAAGATCGCCGCCGTCTGCCCCACCAGCGCCCTGCCTGCCCGGCGCACCGCGTGCAGGGCCACCGCGGCCGGCTCGGTCAGGGCAGCCGCCGCCAGCGATACCCCTTCCGGCACCCGGAGGAGGTTTTGCGCGGGGACGGCGACGAACTCGGCAAAGGCCCCGTCCCGCCGCGAGCCGTAGTAGTCGTAGTTCGAGCACATCACAAAGGCCCCGCGCTCGCAGGCTGCGCATCGGCCGCACCACACCAGCGGAAACACCGCCACGCGGTCGCCCGGCTGGTAGCCTGCCACCCCCGCCCCGCATTGCTCGATCGTGCCGGCGAACTCGTGGCCGCAAATCGTGGGAAACCGGTACGTCCCCTTGACGAACACCCGAGGGATATCCGAGCC
Organism: Planctomycetaceae bacterium; assembly: GCA_037442445.1. Lineage (GTDB taxonomy): Bacteria > Planctomycetota > Planctomycetia > Pirellulales > Thermoguttaceae > JANLFZ01. Next base: position 1,827 of record JBBIQF010000747.1, on the reverse strand, counting down.
GCACACCCCGCAGTACGCCACGCGCACCAGGACCTCGCCCGGCCCGGGGGCCGGCCGCGGCACGTCCTCCAATCGGAGATCTCCGATACCGTGAAGCACCAGGGCACGCATGGTCGAGTGGCTCATGGAAACGTCACACGCGGGTTTGCCGGTTCGGCGACTGGCCCTCGCTGCTTTACCTCTTGCTTTCATGCTCCCTGCTTTCCGCTCCGTGTTCCGCGCTCTGGGCTTCCCGCTCTTTCAGGCCCTGGGCGATAGCGGCGGCCGTGCGCCGCACATTTTCTTCCAACGTGCCTTCGCGGCAGAACCAACTGCTGGTGCCGGCCACGAGGATATCGGCCCCGGAGCGGACCATCGCGGGAATATGGTCGAAGCTCACATGGCCGTCCACCATGATCGGAATCGCTGCCCGGCGCTGGTCCAGCCATCGGCGGCAGGCGGCGATCTTGCGGATGGCCCCGGCGGCCAGCGCCTGCCCGGCAAACCCCGGATTGACACTCATCAACAGCACGTAGCCCAGCCGTTCCAAAACGAACTCGATGGCCTCCAGGGGCGTGGCGGGGTTGAGGGCCACGCCGGCCAGGATACCGCGGCGGCCCAGTTCGGCCAGCGTGCGGTCGAGATGGCGGCAGGCCTCGGCGTGCACCGCCACGCGCTGGACCCGCATTTCGGCAAGCGCATCGAGATACGCATCCGGGTTCTCGACCATCAGGTGCACGTCCACCGGCAGCCGGGTGTGCTGGGCCACCTGCCGCACCACATCCAGGCCCAACAGCAAATTCGGCACGAAATGCCCGTCGGCCACGTCCAGGTGCAGCATGTCGGCGCCGGCTTGCTCCAGCCGCCGCACCTCGTCCCCCAGGCGCAGCAAGTCGGCGCACATGAGCGAGGGGGAGACCAGGATTTTGGCGCCGCGGGCCGGGGACGCCGGCACGCCTGCTGCGGGAAACGGAGCCGCAGGGGCGCTATTTGGAACGGGTTCGCCGGCCAGCCATGCCCGTTTCAAGTAGGCCAGCGACTGGCGGAGTTCGTGTTCCAGGCAGCAATCGGAGTAATCGCGGCCCAGCTTCGGGCCGCCTATCTCCAGATAACCCACCAGGCGGCGGACCGGCAAGCGTTCGGCCTGCGACACCAGCCACGCCCGGATTGCCTCGATGCGGATGATTCCCCGCTGCCGTTCCGCAGGCCCGAACCCGAAGGTGGCGCAGTAGCGGGCGTCGGTATTCTTCAAATGGAGTTCGTACAGGTGGGGAACGGCCGCTGCCAGAAGCTCCAGATGGCCGTGGCGAACCACCCCGGCGGCATCGGCGTACCCGTGCGAGACATCGGCACAGTAGCCGACCCGCGCGGTGGCGGGATGCTGGGCGTGATAGGCCTGGAGTTCATCGGCCATGCGGCGGATTTCGTCGGGCAGGGTGGGGGGCTCGGCCAGGCAAGACATCGGTTCGATGGTCAGCCATTGGATCCCCTGCTGGTACGCATGGTGCATCAGTTCCTTCATGTGCCGCAGATAGCAGGCCACGCCCCGCGGTTTGGATTCCATGCGGTCGCGATACACGGCGCCGGGATTGGAGCCAGCCGAGCGGGCCCCCACCAGGGCGGCGACCTCGATCAGCCGGCGGTAGCTCCGCAGGGCCGCCGCCTCCCAAGCGGGATCGCCCGCGAAAAAGCCCCCCAACTCGCGGTGCGCCGTGAACACGCTTTCGATGCGTATCCCGTGCGCTTCGGCTTGCTGGCGCAGGCGGAGGAAATACTCGTCGGGCAACTGATAGATCTCGAAAAAACTACCCAGTTGCACCAGGCGGATACCCTCGTGGGCCAGCAGCA
>JBBIQF010000746.1:0-2298 GCA_037442445.1 Planctomycetaceae bacterium | reverse complement strand
GCGGAATGGGCTGGGGCCGCTCCGGCGGTCCGGGGCCGTGCGGCGGCCTGGGCGCCGCTTGGGGGCCGGGCTTCGGCCCGGGGGCCGGTCTTGGAGCCGCCGCCGGCTGGGGCCGCGGGTTTGTCGATGAAAACCAAAACGGCATCTGCGACAACTACGAGCGGCTCCGCGGTGGGCAATAGCCTATCGCCGGGCGGGGGCTTTGCACCGGGCCGGACCGGCATGGCGCGCGTGCAAAGCACCCGCCCTACGGGGCAGGCCCGCGCACGGCCTGGCCTTCCATTAAGGCCCGCAGGGTTGCGAAGAACAGGTCGTAGCGCTTTTTTTCCTCTTCGGTGGGCTGGCGCATCCAATGGCCGCCGAAGCTGCGGTCGTTCCATTCCAAGCCGAAGCCCACGGCCATGACCTCGCCTTGCCCGTAGCGCTTGCGGGCGGCCACGGGCAGGTCATCGACCCAGGCGAAGGGCTCGCCGCCCACGATCTCGCAGGCCCCTTCCACAGGCAAGCCGGGCCAGCCATTGGCCAACCGCAGCACGCCCTGCCGGCTGGTGGCGTGGCGCACCGAGAGGCCAAACGGTGCCAGCACCCCGTTGGCCGTGGTCCCCGGGCTACCCAGCGTATCGACCACAAGCAGCTTTCCGCCCTGGGCCACGTAAGCGGCGAGGTCTTGGCGAAACTCTTCGGGCACGGATCGCGTGGGGCTGAGGATCAAAAGGACATTGCCGGCGAAGGCCTCGGCGCCTTGCGCCCGGGTGGTGACGTAGCCCAGCCGAGGAATCCACTGTTCCAACAGGCCGAAGCCGAATCCGCCGCCGCGGTCGGTAAAACCGTCGGTGGCCAGGACGACTTCCGAGAGGGTGCGATCGATGACCACTTTGGGGAGCGGGCGTTGGGGCTGGGGCAGGGGCATGGCGTGCCGGTGGATGCCGTGGGCAATCCAGGAGCCGGCCGCGATGCCGCCCACCGCGGCGGCGGCCAACACCAGCCAGGCCGAACCGCTCCGCCGCACTGCCACCACGGCGCCGGCCAGGGTGGCCGCTGCCAGCGCCACGGCCAGCCATCGCAAAGCCCTCAAGGCCCACGGCCGGTCGAGCACGCTGCGGTGGTTAAGCCATTCGAGGATGGCCAGCATCAGTTCGGCCTTGCCCGGCTCGAAGGTGCAGAAGTTGGAGAAGATGGTCGAGTCGGTCCAGGCGGCCACCCGCCCCCGGCCATACCGCGCCGCCCACAGTTGGACGAAGGCCCCGTAGCGGGCCTCGGGGCGCAGCTCGGCCTCGGGAAAAAAGTTGTCGGCGTGATAATCGGGCGGAAGGCTCCACAGCCCCACGTCGCGCATCGCCGCCTCGCCCGTGCTCGTCCCCGGATCGATCGAGCATGAGACGGCCAGCACCAACGGCGGCACCCGGGCAAGCATGGGGTGGGGCACACGGCCCGGCCTGACCTCCTGCTCGTACGCGTTGCCGATGCGGAACAGCAGGTCCTGGCGGAACTTGAAGCCGAATTGGCTGGCCAGGTCGTTGGCAAACGGCGTCTGAATGCGCCGATCGGTATGCTCGGCGATCAACAGCAGCCCGCCCCCGTCGGCGACGAATTGCCGTACCGCTTCGATTTCCTCGGGGCTGTAGCGCTGGGTGATGGTCTTGATCACCAGCACATCGGTCGATGCGAGGCGCTGGGCATCGATGGGTTCCTCCCGCCCCAGGCGCGACATGGAATAATACTGGCTGCAATACTGATAGATGGCCCAGTAGGTGTACGACGCCTCCTCGCCGTACGACTCGGTATCGTAGGGCCGGTCCGTGGGCTCCCAGGTGGAATGGCGTTCGACCACCGTCACCCGGCCGGCCATGCGCCGGCCAACGGGGCTCCATTGCCATAGCAGCGCTGCGCCGGCCGCCCCCAACAGAACCATCGCCACAGGAAAAGCCTGGCGCCAAAGAGGCGCCGAGCCAAGGGGTAGAGGATCGGGCGCGTCGCTGCGGGGCGGATTGGCCTGCGGCTGGCCCGCAGTACTCATTGCGGCGAAGCGCCAGGCGGCAAGCGCAAGGGGCAACAACACCGCCAGGCCGACCCACGGGCTCAACAGGGGGTCGATCAGGTTCAGCCGCTCGGTGGGGTCGAGTCGCTCGGCCCGCTGGAGCACCAGGGCAGCCAGCAGCGCGGTACGCAGTGGAAGCCAGACGGCGACTGCGGCAAGCAGCCTGCCGGCTTTGCGCGCCCAGAATTGCGACCGGCTCCCCGGCGCCATCGACCCGGCGTGCAGCGCCAGAAGGACCCGCCCCCCGGCCAAGAAGGCCA
>JBBIQF010000745.1:0-2305 GCA_037442445.1 Planctomycetaceae bacterium | reverse complement strand
CGGGCCGGCGGGCCTGGCCGATCGCAGCCGGCGCCCGCGGGCCTCGCCCGGGCGTGCCCCGGCCCGGGCCCCGAGGCGGCCGCCGCTGCCTTGGCCTTTTCCGGCTCCTTGGGCTTTTCGGGCTCTTTGGCCGGCGCTTTGGCGGGTTCTTTAGCGGGCTCGGGGGCCTTCGGCTTTTCGGCCTCCTTGGGCTTCTCCGGTTCTTTGGGCTTTTCCGGCTCTTTCGGTTTCTCGGGCTCTTTGGCCGGTTCTTTGGCGGGCTCGGCGGGTTTGGGTTTATCAGCTTCGGCGGGTGTTTCGGGCGCCTTGGGTTTCTCGGCCGCCTTGGGCATTGGGGGTTCGGCAGGCAGCGGCGGTAGTTCGGGCAAGTCGGCGGCCTTGGCCGGCTTGGCGGGTTCGCTGACCGCGGGCTTGGCGGGCTGCGGAGCGGTCGTTGGCGGTTTTTTGACTTCGATCTTCTTTTGGGGTTGCTGCGAGCAGCCGGCCACATAGGCCACCAGGGCCAGCCCAGCCACCCATAGTGCAAGCCGTTTCATGAATCGTCTCCTCTAGCAGCGAAGCGGGTCTGGAAACGGGATTCAAGATACTGGCCGGCGTGTCGGCCGTAAAGGAGCCCCACAACCAAGGGGCGGGTTTGCCGAACGGCCGTCCCGCCAGCGGCGTGTAACAGGAGCCCGAGAAACCGAGGATCGGCGGTTCGGCCCGGTTGACGCAGGCAGGCTCGTTGCTCATATTCGTGGGAACCGGTTGTCCCGGGCTGGGATGGGTCGCGGCGCCAGGACAACCTGTGAGAAGGAGCAAACCGATGGCACTGCCAGGCACGATGGGGAAGATTCTGCATGTCGACTTGACGCGCGGCCACATGGCCGTCGAGACGCCCGACGACGAGCTTTACTTGAAGTACCTGGGGGGCTATGGCCTGGGGGCGTATTATCTCTACCGGCTTCAGAAGCCGCGGGTGGATGCGTTGGGGCCGGAGGCGTATTTGGGGTTTTTCACCGGACCCTTGACCGGCACGCCGGCCTTGAGCGGCAACCGCTACTTCGTGGTAGGCAAGAGCCCGAAGACGGGCACCTGGGGCGATGCCAACTCGGGTGGCACCTTCGGGCCGGCGATGAAGGCGGCCGGCTTCGACGCGGTGATATTCTGCGGCCAGAGTCCCCGGCCGGTGTATCTGCTGCTCCGCGACGGCCAGGCGGAACTCCTTCCGGCGGACCCATGGTGGGGACAGAATACCAATGTCGTGCAAGACCAGGTGGCCGAGCGCTACGGGCCCAAGGCGGTAGCGGCGTGCATCGGGCCGGCGGGCGAGCGCCAAAACTTGCTGGCGGCGGTGATCAACGATAAGGGGCGTGCGGCCGCCCGCAGCGGCCTGGGCGCCGTCATGGGCTCCAAGCGCCTGAAGGCCGTGGTCGCCGTCGGCGATATGCCGGTCGTGGTGGCCGATGCCGAGGGCATGCGCCAGGCCGTGGCCCGCTATCGCGAGTTCATGAAGCAACAAGGGATGTACCAGGTGCTCAATCAGTATGGCACGGCGGGCATCACGGCGGCCAGTTGCGCCTCGGGCGATACGCCCGTCAAGAACTGGGCAGGGGTGCCTGCCGACTTCCCGCAGGTCAAGAAGATCAGCGACGACGAGGTGCTGGTCATCCAGCGGCGCAAGTATGCGTGCTGGCGGTGTTCGATTGCCTGCGGCGGGGAGACGGTGGTGGAGGATGGGCCCTTCGCCTCGGAAACCCACAAGCCCGAGTACGAGACGCTGGGGGCCTTTGGCACCATGTGCCTGAACGCCGACCTGGCGGCGATCAACAAGTGCAACGAGATTTGCAACCGCCAAGGGCTGGATACCATCAGCACGGCGTGCACCATCGCGTTTGCCATCGAGTGTTACGACCGGGGCATCCTGACCGACGCCGATACCGGCGGACTGAAGCTCACCTGGGGCAATGCCGAAGCCATCGTGGAGGTGACCCGGCAGATCGGCGACGGCGTGGGGTTCGGCAAGGTGCTGGCCGACGGGGCCAAAGTGGCCGCCGAGCGCATCGGCCGAGGTGCCGACCAATACGCCATGCACATCCAGGGCGAAGAGGTGCCCATGCACGACCCGCGCCTGAACCCTGGGCTGGCGGCCAGCTATAAGATGGACGCCACGCCGGCCCGGCATACGCAACTCAGCGCGTGGACGGCCGAGGCCGAATTCGCACCCCCGGGCCTGGTCAGCGGGCCGGTCGACCGCTACAACCCCCACGGCAAAGGCCGCCTGCATCGGCTCATCAGCAACCATCATCACACGGCCACATCGTCG
>JBBIQF010000744.1:0-2310 GCA_037442445.1 Planctomycetaceae bacterium | reverse complement strand
GGCCATCGAGAACCACGGCCATGCCCTGTTGGACTCGATCGACTCGATCAAGGCGTTTGTGGAGTTGAACGAAAACCCCCGGCTGGGCATCGCACTGGCCCCCTACCACGTGCAAGCGCGGGGGGAGTCGGTCGAGGCGGCCATCGCCGCGGCGGGCCCCCAGCTCTTGTTCTTTTACGCCTGGCAGCACGCCCCGGGGTTGCAGGAGCTGCCCGGGCACGGGCCGGCCGACTTCACCCCCTGGCTGGCCGCACTGGCCAGGGTCCAATATCGCGGGTATGTCAACCCCTTCATGCATAACGAGCCGGAGCCGGAGGCGATGTCCCAGGCCCTGGCCCGGGCCCGCGACTACCTCCGCCAGTGCTACGCCCGAATCTCAGCGGAATCCTAGCCGCGCTCCCAGCGGCTTTCGCCACCGAGAGCCGCCTGGCGGCGCGGGTGCCGGGTGTACGCTTGCGGGTTTCGTGGTAGGATCAGACATCGGCGGGCGCGGCTTCGATCCCTTGCGGATGCCGGCCGAGAGCGCGCCAGGTGGCGAGCCCCTCGTGGGGCGAGAAGCGTGGCGTTCCGCGCGGCAGCGTTTGGGCCTCGGGGCTGAGGATGAATATGCCGGAAGATTTTTTCGGCGGTGAATCTTCGACCGAAAAGCCGGATGCCGTACTTGCGGCGGCCTTGGGCTCTGGCGGTGCCGACGCCGCAGCGCCGGGAGTGGCCGCTGGCAACCCGGCCGGCAGTTTCGGACAGGCGCTCGAGCGGCACTTGCAGCGGTTGAGCGAACTGCGGCGCCGGGGGCCTCCGAGGATTCCATCCGCGATGCCCTGCTGGCCTTTCTCCGCGAGGCGTTCCCGCGCCTGGAGACCCTGGAGCCTTTTCTGCTGGAAAAGCATGTACCGGCGCTGAAAGTGCGTGGCGGCTACGCCGACGTGCTGTACGGCGATCTGATCTTCGAGTGCAAGCGGCGGCTGGACCAGCGGGCCCGGAGCGAGGGCCAGGAGGAACTGGCCCGATATCTTGTTAACCAGCAACATCCCGGGCGGTTTCTGGGCATTCTGACGGACGGCCAGCGCCTGGAGGTCTTCGCGCTGCGGGGGGAGAACCTTTCGGCCGTGGATCAGTTATCGCTGGCCGCCGACCAGGCCGAGCAGGCCCGCCTGTGGCTGGATTGCTACCTGTTTCATGAAAAGAACCTACCGCCCACGGCCGGCGACGTCGCCCTGCGGTTTGGCGACCGAAGCCCGGTATTCTGGCACAGCTTTCGGCTTTTGGACGAGTTGTGGCGCCAGCTTTCGTCGGCCGCCGCCGCCCAAACCAAGTTCGTCCAATGGCAAAGCCTGCTGTCCATCGTGTACGGCTCGGTCGTCGGCGATGCGAACCTCTTTTTGCGCCACACGTATCTGGCCCTCTTCGCCCGGGCACTGGCGTTTGTCGCTCTGGCGCGCCGCAGCCCCCTGCCCGAAGAACTGCCGGGCATGGTCGCGGGCGAAACCTTTTCCCGCATGGGCTTTGAGAATTTCGTCGAGGACGACTTCTTCGGCTGGGTTGCCGACCCCGCCGTGGCCGACCGCGCGCTGGCGGTGCTCCAAGCCCTGGCGACCCGGCTGACGGTGGCCTATGATCTGTCGGCCATCCGCGAGGACCTCCTCAAAGCCCTGTATCAAGAACTTGTCGATCCCGCGACCCGCCACGATCTGGGCGAGTTCTACACGCCCGATTGGCTGGCAGAACTCATCCTGCGCCAAGCCGAGTTTCCGGGCGAGACCCGCCAGGGAGCCGAACGGGCGCTTGTGGATCCGTCGTGCGGGTCGGGCACGTTCCTCTTCACCGCGGTGCGCTTGCTGCGCGAAGCCGGATGGCATGGCGACGCCCTGGTGGAGCATTGTGCCGAGCACTTGCTGGGCATCGATGTCCATCCCTTGGCCGTCACCATCTCCAAGACCAATTTGGTTCTGGCCTTGGGGCAGGACCTTCAAGGCTACCGGAAGCGGTTCTCTCTGCCGGTCTATATGGCCGACAGCCTTTCCTCGCCGGAGCCCGGGACCACCCATCCCGAAATCACCATCGAGGTGCCGGTGGACGAGTTGGCTAGCCGGTCGGGGAAGCCCCGGCCGCGCGGGCTTCCCGCCGCGTTCGGGCTGCCGGCGCAATTGGCCGATCGTCCGGCCGTGCTTTCGGCCACCGTGGATGCCCTCTTGGAGTTCGCCGCCCCCGGGCGCGATCCTGCGGCCGCTATGGAGGGGTTCCGCCAACGGCTGCGGCAGTTGCAGATTGCCGAGAATCACCAGCACCAGTGGGAAGCCAACCTCGACCTGA
>JBBIQF010000743.1:0-2313 GCA_037442445.1 Planctomycetaceae bacterium | reverse complement strand
GGCGGCTCAAGCGGCTTATGGGCCGGCCCCGTTTCCTCTTCCACGAGCTGGATATCGCCGATCGGGCCAAACTGGAGCGGTTCTTCGCCCGTGTGGCGACATCCCGGGGCCAAACGCCGGCCGGGGAGCGGCTTGATGTGCCCTTTGCCGCGGTCATCAATCTGGCGGCCCGGGCCGGCGTCCGGGCATCGGTCGAAAACCCCTGGGTGTATTACCAGGCCAATTGCGACGGCACGCTCAATCTGTTGGAGATGTGCCGGCGCTACGGGATTCGCAAGTTCCTTCTGGCCTCGACCTCGAGCCTTTACGGGGCCCACAATCCTGTCCCCTATCGCGAGGACGCCGATACCAGCCGGCCCCTGTCGCCCTACGCCGCCTCGAAAAAGGCGGCCGAGACGCTGGCCTACACCTACCACTACCTCTACGGGCTGGATGTATCGGTGGTGCGGTATTTCACGGTGTACGGGCCCGCAGGGCGGCCCGATATGAGTGTTTTCCGCTTCGTCCGCCGCATTGCCGAGGGCGAGCCCATCGTCGTCTTCGGCGATGGTTCGCAACAACGCGACTTCACTTACGTGGACGACATCGCCCGGGGTACGGTCGCCGCGCTGGCCCCATTGGGCTATGAGGTGATCAACCTGGGGAGCGATCGGCCGGTGGCCCTTTCCCATGTCATCCAACAGATCTCGGCGCTGGTGGGCCGGCCGGCACAGATCGAGCATCGCCCGGCACACCCGGCCGACGTGCCGGCCACTTGGGCCGACATCACCAAGGCCCGCCGCCTGCTGGATTGGTCGCCCCGCGTTTCGCTGGAAGACGGCCTGGCCCGATGCGTGGCCTGGTACCGCCAAAACCGGGACTTCGTGCTCCCCCTGGCCCTGGGCGACCGCCCCTGAGCCTTGGCCTAAAGCGCTGGCACGTTCGGCCATCGCCCAAGCAAAGCGCTAACGTTACCCAAGCGCTCCACGAGCGGCGGGCTTTCCACCTGCCGGCCACGCCTCTGGCAAAGACCGCGCTTGCGCATGATAAACGTGCGCCTCTTAGCCCGGCACTTCGGACTCGCTCGAACTCATCGGTACTTTTCCCGGCTGTGCCATCCCCGCTACCCCCCGATAGAGTGCTTTTTTGACCAGGGGGTTGACAATTTCTCAGAAAGTGTGTGTAACCGATTTGCCCAGCGATCGGGATTCTTATAGGGAGGGTGGCGATGCGCGTTTCTGCCGAACCCGATACCGAGACGCTGCTGGCGCAGGTACGCGAGGGGGATCCGTCGGCCGCTGGCCGCCTGCTGGTGCTTTATGCCTCGCGCTTGCGGCAGATGGTTTCCGCCCGGATGGAGCCGCAGTTGGCAGTGCGGGTGGACCCGTCGGACGTGGTGCAAGAGACGCTGTTGGTTGCCCTCCAGAAGCTGCCGCAATACGTGCGTGAGCGCCCCCTGGCGTTTTACCCCTGGCTGCGGCAGATCGCCATCGATCGATTAGCCGAGCTTCGCCGGCGCCATCTATGGTCGGCCAACCGGACGGTCCACCGCGAGCAACCTTTGCCGCCTGCCGGTTCCGACGGGGGCCCGCACGCGGAGCAGCTTCTGGCCGACAGCGAGAGCCTGTTGCAGCGCCTGGTGCGCAAAGAAACGCTGGGCCGGCTCCGGCAAGCGCTGGGCACCCTCTCCCCGCAGGATCGCGAGGTGCTGGTCCTGCGCCACCTGGAGCAGCTCAATACCGCGGACACGGCCGAGGTGTTAGGCATCAGCCAGACGGCGGCCAAGCAGCGGCACTTGCGGGCCATCCGCAGGCTCCGCCGGATATTGGGCCAGGAATTGCTGGGGAAAAAACAATGAGCCGCCCCACCAGGACCGGCACCAGCGAGTTGCTGCTGGCCGACCTGATCGACGAGCTGGCCCGGCGGCTCCAATCGGGCGAGAGGATCGATCTCGACCAGTACCTCCGCCAATACCCGGATTACGCCCAGGAGCTTCAGGACCTGCTGCCCACGCTGTCGCTGTTGGCCGAGTTGGGCCGCGCCGGCGAGTCGGCAAGCTCATTTCCAAGCCAGGCGGCTGAGGATCGGGCCACTGCCTGGGGCGGCGGGCCGCACCCCGCGGTGCTGGGCGACTTCCGCATCCAGCGCGAGATTGGCCGGGGCGGCATGGGGATCGTGTACGAAGCGGAACAAATTCCCCTGCGGCGCCGCGTGGCGCTGAAAGTGCTCCCCCTGGCCGCGATGCTCGATCCGCGGCTGCTCCAGAGGTTCCGGAACGAGGCCCTGGCAGCCGCCTCGCTGGACCATCCCAATATCGTGCGCATCTATTCGGTG
>JBBIQF010000742.1:0-2325 GCA_037442445.1 Planctomycetaceae bacterium | reverse complement strand
GAAAGGCGATGCATCGCTCCAGAGCGACCGGGTGGGTTGTCGCACTATTGCTTATGGGCATGGGATATGCCGATTGGGGTGTCTCGATGGGCCAGGCGGCCCAAGCGCCGGGCACCGAGGAGAAACCGTCCTGGTGGCCCAAGCTCTACGGATTCTGCATCGAGACCCACGACGCCAAGAAACGCGCCCTGCCCGAACAGGCCGCCCTGCTCCGCGAGTTGGGCTTCGACGGCGCCGGCTATCCCCTGTGGCTGGACGATAGCCTGGAAAAGAACCTGAAAATACTCGACGATGCCGGGCTGCCCCTTTATCTGGCCCACACGCGGGTTTCGGTCAAGCCGGGCACGGACGCTTACGATCCCAAAATCCTCGGCGCCATGCGGAAGCTCAAGGGCCGGCCCACCACCATCAGCGTGCTGTTGCAGGGGCTGCCCCCTGCGGATCCCCGGGGCGAGCCTCAGGCGGTCCAGGCCCTGCGGGAACTGGGCGACGCCGCCCGCGCAAACGGACTGCGGGTCTCGATCTACCATCACACCGGCGACTGGACCCAAAGCCTGCTGCACGCCGTCCAGGTGGCCCGCAAGGTGAATCACCCCGCCGTGGGCATCAATTTCAACCTCTGCCATTGGCTGATGGTCGAGGGCGACAAGGACTATCGGCCGGTGCTGCGGGAAAATGCCGATATCCTGTTCGCCGTCACCCTCAACGGCGCAAAGCGCGGCGCCAAGACCTGGACCCACGGGCTGATCCAGCCTTTGGACTGCGGCGATTTCGATAACCGCCAGCTACTGGCCACGCTGCGCCAGATCGGCTACCGCGGGCCGGTGGGACTGATGTGCTACGGCATTCCGGGCGATGCCCGCCAGCACCTCGAGCGCTCGATGCGCGTGTGGAAATCATGGCAGCCTTAGGCCGGCTTGCTGCCTGGCCAGTGCGCCTGGCCGGAAGGCCAATCGCCACGGCAAGAAGGCAGCGACACCGCGGCGCCGCACTGCCGCGGGCATCTCGTGGCCCCGTGGCGCCCCGGATTTCGTTGCCATGACTGCGTAGCCAGCACCCCAAGGAGGTCGATTGCCATGGTACTTGCCATCAAGCCGGCCGACACCTGCCGCTGGGACGCCCTCGCGCTGGGCGAGGTGATGCTGCGGCTGGACCCCGGCCCAGGCCGCATCCGCACCGCTCGCCAGTTCCAGGTCTGGGAAGGCGGCGGCGAATACAACGTGGTGCGGGCGCTGCGCAAATGCTTTGGGCTGCGCACCGCTGTCGTGACCGCCATCGTGGATAACGAGGTCGGCCACCTGCTCGAAGACCTGATGATGCAAGGGGGCGTGGACCTCTCGCACGTGCGCTGGGTTCCTTTCGATGGGGTGGGCCGATCGGCCCGCGTCGGCCTGAACTTCACCGAACGCGGATTCGGCATCCGGGCCCCGGTCGGCTGCTCGGATCGGGCCTACACGGCCGCCTCGCAGCTCAAGCCGGGCGATATCGACTGGCACCGCATCTTCCGCGAAGAAGGCGTCCGCTGGTTCCATACCGGCGGCATCTTCGCCGCTTTGGGCCCCGGCACAGCCGATCTGGTGATCGAGGCCATGCACGCCGCGCGCCAGTCCGGCGCGGTGGTCTCCTATGACCTCAACTACCGGCCTTCGCTGTGGAAAGCGCAGGGGGGGCCAGCCCGGGCCATCGAGGTCAACCGCCGCATCGCCCCCCTGGTCGACGTGATGCTGGGCAACGAAGAGGATTTCACGGCCGCCTTGGGCTTCGAGGTCCCGGGGCTCGACGAGCACCTTGCACAACTCGACCCGGCCAACTTCAAACGCATGATCGCCGAAGCCGTGCGCGTGTTTCCCAACTTTCGGGTCGTGGCCACCACGCTGCGCAACGCCAAATCGGCCACGCGTAACGATTGGGGCGCCGTGCTCTGGGCCGCCGGCCAGTTCTACGAAGCCCCCGTGCGCGAAGACCTGGAGATCTTCGACCGCGTCGGCGGCGGCGACAGCTTCGCTTCGGGCCTGATTTATGCCTTCCTTGCAGGCAAATCGCCCGCCGAGGCCGTGCTATACGGCGCCGCCCACGGGGCCCTGGCCATGACCACCCCGGGCGATACCAGCATGGCCACGCTCAAAGAGGTCGAGGCCGCCATCAAAGCCAAGACCGCCCGCGTGGACCGCTAAGAAAATCGCGAAAACCGCTAAGCCGCCGCTAGACACTGGCCGACGAGCGGCACCCCCGCCAACGAGGCAGACGACACCACTAGAAGGATGCCCATTGCCTTCAGACGCCCCGCAACACACCCGGCTTCGACCCGAACCGATGCACAAACGG
>JBBIQF010000741.1:0-2328 GCA_037442445.1 Planctomycetaceae bacterium | reverse complement strand
GCTGTGGACCCACATCATCGGGGACGATGACCACCACGGCGACATGGTTTTCAAAGTGGCGGGCACGCAGAACGGGGTGACGGGCATCCAGTTGGACCTGAAGATCCGGGGCATTACCGAGGAGATCATCCGCGGCACGCTCCAGCAGGCCCGGCAGCCACGCATCGAAATCCTCCGCAAGCTGCTCACCGCCAACCCGCGGCCCCGGGCCGATATCTCCCCCTATGCCCCGCGCCTGCTCCAGACGAAGATCGATCCGGAGAAGATCGGGCTGTTGATCGGCCCCGGCGGAAAGACCATCCGCTCCATCCAGGACGCCACCGGCGCGATGATCGACGTGGCCGACGATGGCACCGTCACCGTCGCCTGCGACACCATGGAAGGCGCCCGCGCCGCGATGGACCAGGTGCTGGGGCTGACCGCCTCGGTCGAGCTGGGCAAGATCTACAACGGCCGGGTGACCAGCATCAAGGATTTCGGGGCCTTTGTGGAGATCCTGCCGGGCAAGGACGGGCTGTGCCACATCAGCGAATTGGCCGACGGCTATGTGGAGAACGTCAGCGACGTGTGCAAGGTGGGCGACCCGATGCGGGTCAAGGTGATCGCCATCGACGAGCAGGACCGGGTCAAACTCAGCCGCAAGGCCGTGCTGAGGGAGGAAGGCGGCGGGGACCGCCCGCCCAGCCCCAAGGGCCGCGAGGCCGGGCGTGAGAACCGCGGGGCCCGCGGCAACGGCAACCGCGGCGGACGGGGGCGCGGCTAGCGCCGCAACAGGCCGTGAACGACGACCGCCAGAAACTGGTCGATCAGTACACCGAGATCGCCCGCCTGGCCGGCGGGCTGGCCCACGAAATCAAAAACCCGCTGTCCACCATCCGCCTGAACATGGAGCTCCTGGCCGAGGACTTCAGCCAGGACCCCGATAACCCCCTGTTCCGCCGCGCCCTGCACAAGGTGAAGATCGTCCAGCGGGAGTGCCAGCGCCTCCAGGACCTGCTGGACGATTTCCTCAACTTCGCCAAGGTCCGCAAGCTCAACCTGGAGCCGACCAACCTCAACCAGCAGGTGCGGCAGCTTTTGCACTTCTTCTCGCCCAAGGCCAAGGAGTCGAACATCGAGGTCATCGACTACCTGGCCAGCGACCTGCCCATGGTGCTGTTGGACCGCCAGGCGTTCGACGGGGCGATGCTCAACCTCTTGCTCAATGCCCAGCAGGCCATGCCCAACGGCGGGCAGCTCGTGGTGCGGACCAGCGGCACGCGGGACGGCGTGGCGCTGGACCTGATCGACACCGGCTGCGGCATGGATGCCGAGACGCAGGCCCGCATCTTCGACGCCTTCTTTTCCACCAAGCGCGGCGGCACAGGGCTGGGCCTGCCCACCGCACGCAAGATCATCGAGGCGCACGGCGGCCAGATCCGCGTGCAGAGCGAACCCGGGCGCGGGACGCAGTTCACCATCACGCTGCCCATCCCGGCCCAACTCCCTTCGAGCGACAAGGCCCGCCAACTCCCCAGCCCCGAATCCGACCGTGCCTGATGCGCCCATGGCCCGCGACATGCCGACTGCCCGCCCCGGCGGCTTCGACTTCACCTTTCACATGCGGCGGTTGTGCGCCGACCTGGCCGGCCGCCTGCCCGAACTGTCGCACATCGACCCCCGGCGCGTAGCCATCAGCCTCTCGCAAACCCGCCGCGACTCGCCTTATGGGCTCTATGCCACGCTGCGGCCTTTGCGGTTTGCCGGCGGCCGCACCGAAACCACGCGCCGCGGCCGGCGCTGGGCTATCCAGCGCCTCGTGGACCCCCAGGGGCACGAAATCCTCTATATCCTCACCTTCTATCTCCCCCGATTCCTCAACCTGCCGCGCGACGAAAAGCTGGCCACGGTCCTCCACGAGCTGTGGCACATCAGCCCGCGGTTCGATGGCGACCTGCGGCGGTTCCGCGGCCGGTGCTATGCCCACAGCAGCTCGCGCAAGCGCTACGATGCCTCGATGGCCCGGCTGGCCCAAAAATACCTCGCCCTGGCGCCGCCAGAGGAGGTGCTGGCGTTTTTGCACCACGATTTTGCGGGCCTTGTGGCGGGGTACGGCCGGGTGTTTGGCCAGCGGGTCCGCCCGCCCAAACTGATCCCCTTGTTGGCCCCGGAACCGCGCCCAGAGCCGGGCCAAGAGCCGGGCCCGTAAGGGCCCGGTGCAGCCGGCCTCGTGCCTCCAAGCCGCGTCCAAGAGCCGGGCCCGTATGGGCCCGGTGTACCCAAAAGCCTATCCAGAATGCCGATCCTGTTTGTTCGCATCCGATGCCGCCGGGGGGCGAACCCGGTGCA
>JBBIQF010000740.1:0-2332 GCA_037442445.1 Planctomycetaceae bacterium | reverse complement strand
CGTTTCACGCGCGGTACTCCCCGGGGCAGAAGCGTGTTGGGGGCAATGCGGCCGGCACCCGAAAGTCAGAATACACGCTGCCGGGCCGCCGGAGTAGTCCCCAGGGGCTTGGGGCCGGCCGGTGTCACCAACGCCTGTCCTCGTCGCTGAAGTGCAGCCCCCGGCGGTTTGAAGCCGCTTGGAGGAATTCGCCGGCACTCTCGGCGCCCAGCAGGGTTGCCGCCAGAGGGCCCCCGGCAGGGCCGAATCTGCCGGGTAGAACCGGCGGGGCGCCTGGCCGATCAGGGTTGGCGGAGGTCCAGCCGGGCGTCGAGCACCTTGCGGATGCGGGCGGCGGTCTCCCGGGCGTGCGCCTGGGTGTAGGCATCGAGCTTGGCCTTGCTGGCCAGCAGGCTTTTCAGCCGCCCTTCGATGGATTCGAGTTCGGCGTAGGCCAGGGTCTGGCAGTCTTCGGGCACTTGGGTGGTTCCCAGCACCAACGCGGCAAGCCGCTCGACGTACCGCCGCTGGAGGTCGCGGCGCAGGGGGGAGATGGCGGGCTTGCGGTTGGTGAACTGGCCTTGATCGCGAGGCGACACTTCGCGAAAGATGGCCTGGGTCAGGCCCGCCAGGAGTTCGGCCGCCGTGAAGGCGTCCTGGTCGGGCGGAATCTTCATTTCTGAATCGGTCAGCCGGGCCAGGGTGACAGGCGAGAGCAATTGGGCCAGCACCCGGTCTTGCCACCCCAAGAGCACGCTCCGCACGGGGTAATCGCTGCGCTGGCTCTCTTTGACGCCCCAGTGGGCCCAGCGGGCATCGACCAACAGGTTGTACAAGGCCGGCGGAAAGTCGAAGGCCTGCGGCCCGAACACCGCCTCCTGGAGCAAGGCCAGGGCCTCGCGCTGCCGGGCAGGCTCCACGACCACAAACGGCGGTTTGGCCCCCGGATCGCCCTTATGATGCCGGTGGACGTACACTCCGCCGATCAGCCGGGCCACAAAGTGCATCGCGCTGGCCTGGTTCTGGAGCAGCAGGTTGAACGCCCGGCGCGTCCGCTGATAGCCTTCGCCGGCCGCGGTGACCCGGTCGGGCAGGGCCGGCAACAGTTGCGCGACCAACTCGCGGCGGGCCTTGGCGAACTGCAGGGGGTCCTTGCCCAGGTCAAAGCGGTTGGCCAGCGGGTCGGGGTCTTCGGGCCGGGTGTCCTCGTCCGGGGCGTAGTTCAGGGCCGGCTCGGCCGACCGGGAGGCGATCTTGCGCAGCTCGGCCGCCTCGTTTTCCGGGCCGCCGGGAAACACCTTGTAGCCGTACTCGATGGCCCAGTAGTCGTACGGGCCGATGGTCGTGCTGAAATAGTCGCCCTGCTTGTGACCCTTGGGCATGAGGTTGACCGGCAGGTAGTCCATGATCGAGGCCGCCAAGCCGGTGTCGCGGGTCTTCTCCGGGGTGTTGATCTCCTCCAGGCTCCATAGGGCACTGGCCTTGAAGTTGTGCCGCAGCCCCAGCGTGTGGCCCACCTCGTGCATGGCGATCGACTTGACCGCCTGGTACACGAGCTTCTTGAACTCCTCGCGGCTGGGGGGGCCGGCCGACGAGGCCTCGGCGCCCACCGCCAACGCCCCAAGTGCCAGTTGCATGCCCATCCCGCGTGCCAGTTGGCAATTCCCGCCAGGATGGAACTGGCGGCCGGGCCCGGCATGGTCCAGGTCGTAGAACCCTACATCGGCCAGCGCCTTGAGGTCCGCCGCCACGCTCGGTGGGCTTTGCGGCCCGAGTACGTCGTACTCGTCCTTCCAGAAACTCAGGAAATCGGCGTCGAAGATCACATCCGCATCGAGAATCTCGCCCGTCAGGGGGTTGACCCGCGAGGGCCCCATCGCAAAGCCCGCCCCGGCCGTAATCCACCGAAACGTGTTGTAGTTGATGTCCTCCGGATCCCACGTGTCGCCCGGCTGCTGGTCCCGCACCTCGATAGCGTTGGCGAACCCGGCCTTCTCGAACGCCTTGTTCCACTCCAGGATGCCCTCGCGGATCGGTTTGCGGTACTCCCAGGGAATGGTCTTCTCGAGCCAGAAAATGATGGGCTTCTTCGGCGGCGACACCTCCAGCGAGGGATCGGCCTTGACCAGGTTCCAGCGATTGATGTACCGCACAAAGCGGTCGCTTTCGTACTTCCGCGAGAAATCTTTGACCGCCGTGACGAAATAGCCCACCCGATCGTCGGCCAGGCGCGGCCGGTAGCCCGTCTGCGGCAACAAGCTCACCGAGTAGTGGATGTTGACCGTCACACCGCGGCTATCGGGGACGGTCTCGAACTGGGCGGTACCCGGCGACGCGTACGTGGCGGCCACCT
>JBBIQF010000739.1:0-2337 GCA_037442445.1 Planctomycetaceae bacterium | reverse complement strand
CGGAATCGCACAACAGGTTCCCCACCTGGGCGCATTTTACACAGAGCGCAAGCCTCTTGCCCGCCCCCACACACGACGGGCCGGGTTTACGCCGCCGCCAAAAGCGCGTGCGGGCAAAGCACGCACACCGCAACGGCACATGAGCCCTGTGCGGGGCGGGTTTGGGGTCGTTCGCCGGGTCGAGGGATAGCCGGCCACAAACTCGCCGCGCGCCCCCGGCAACGGGCCACAAACCTGCCCCGCCCGAGCTTATACCAGTTGCTTGCGCACTGCCCACACCGCGGCTTGGGTCCGGTCCGAGACGCCGATTTTCCGCAAGATGTGCTGCACGTGCTCCTTGACCGTCTCGTAGCTGATGTGCAAGGCCTGGGCGATCTCCTTGTTGGTCAGCCCGTAGGCCAACTGGCGGAGCACCTCGCTTTCGCGTTGGGTGAGCGGGACTTCGACGTCAGCCGACAGCCGAGGGGTGGCCAACGCGCCGGTCACACGGCGGAGTTCCTCGCGGGTCCAAGCGCTTTCGCCCTTGGCCGCCGTGCGGATGGCCTGGAGCAGTTCGTCCTTGCTGCAGCCTTTGAGCACGTAGCCGGCTGCCCCCAAAGCGACGGACCGGGCAATGTACGTGGGGTTGTCATAATTGGAGAGCATCAGCACGGGTAGGTCCGCCCTGTCGAGTTTGATTCGGCCCAGGGCGGTCAGGCCGTCGCCGTCGGGCATCCGAATATCCAGCAGCGCCACGTCGATGGGCTCGGACAAGGCCAGCTTGACGGCTTGTTCCCCGGTAGTCGCCTCGGCCGCCACCTCCACGTCGGTCCCCGCCAGCATGGTCTTCAGCCCGGCACGGACCATGTCATGGTCGTCGGCGATCAGAATGCGAATGGCCATTGAACTCCTCCAGCGCTTCGCGGTTCAAGACTGCAACACCCACCCATGTACACCCGGGCGGACTACCCGAAACTCGCAGGCTAAATGGGGGTAGCCGATGCTCCCCAGAATGTACCCCTCTAGGATACGATTAGCCCAGCCCCCTGTCAACCTAGTGGTAACAGTGGGGGGCCATCCCGCCTGCGGGGCTATCTTGGCGCCGGGATCGCCAAACGGTCGCAGCCGCCCCCCAAACCGAGATGGCGAAGAAGATCGGCCCTATCCTGTTGCAAGCCAACGGGTTTCGTCATCGCCCACCCCGTTCAGGAACCGGGCGAAGGCCTGGGGTCGCGCGGCAATCGCCGCCGCGCTGGCGGTTTGCGATCCTGCACTAGTTCCGCCTGCCACTGCTCGATCCGCCGCACAGCCTCCAGGGGGGTAATCTGGTTCAAGTCCAGTTGGCGGATCTCATCGAGCACGGGATGTTCGGCCGGGGCGAAAAGCGTAAGCTGGATTTCCCCCCGGGGGGCTTGCGGCCGGGCAATTCTCGGGCGCCCGAACGCGTCGAGGTGTTCTTCTTCCAATTGGGCCAGGATTTCCCTTGCCCGCTGGATGACGTCGCGTGGCACCCCGGCCAACCGGGCCACGTGAATGCCGTAGCTCTTGTCGGCCGCCCCCTCTACGATCTTGTGCAGAAACACCACTTCGTCCTGCCACTCGCGCACCGCCACGTTGAGGTTCTTGGCACCGGGCAGGGACTGGACCAGGTCCGTCAGCTCATGGTAGTGCGTGGCGAACAGGGTGCGGCAGCCGACACGGTCGTGTAGGTACTCGGCCACCGACCAGGCCAGCGAGATGCCATCGTACGTGCTGGTCCCGCGCCCGATCTCATCTAGGATCACCACGCTCCGACGGGTGGCGGTGTGGAGGATGCGGGCCGTCTCGATCATCTCGACCATGAAGGTACTCTGGCCCCGTGAAAGCTCGTCGCTAGCCCCCACGCGGGCGAAGATGCGATCGGCCAGGCCGATGGTGGCCTCCGCGGCAGGCACAAAACTGCCCATGTGAGCCAAGAGCACCAACAATGCCACCTGGCGGATGTAGGTGCTCTTGCCCGCCATATTGGGGCCGGTGATGAGCAGCATCCGGCCGGTTTCCGGCCCCATGACCGTATCGTTGGGGACGAACGTCCCCTCGGGCTCGGTCAGGTCCAGTACCGGATGGCGCCCTTCGCGGATCGAAAGCACCGGTTCCTCGACCAGCCGGGGTCGGCAGTAATTGCGCGCCCGGGCCAGTTCGGCCAGCGAGGCCAGCACATCGAGTTGGGCCAGTACGCTGGCCGTGCTCGAAAGCCGCGCCCGGGCCCCGGCCACCGCTTGGCGCAGCTCCAAGAAAAGCGTGTATTCCAACTCTTTGGCCTTTTCGTCGGCCGAAAGCACCTTTTCCTCGTACTCCTTCAGCTCTGGGGTGATGTAG
>JBBIQF010000738.1:0-2339 GCA_037442445.1 Planctomycetaceae bacterium | reverse complement strand
CCCAGCGGGGTGTTCCGCGCCGTGGACCGCCCCAAGTACGACGAACTGCTCAACGCCCAACTCGCCAGCGCCGTCGCCAAGCAGGGCTTCGGCGACCTGGAGAAGCTGTTTGCCTCAGGCGATACCTGGGTGGTCCAATAGCCGGCCGCCGGCTGGGCTTGGCCCGTCGCGTGCCCTGCTCCGTAATTGCGGCCGCTAAGCCGTGCCCGCCCGGGCTTCTCAGCGAGTGCTGGTCGAATTGGAGCGGAACACCACAACCGGCGTGGTGGGGCTCGCCCACGTCAAGGGGCGATAGAAACTACCGGACGACCATGCCGGGCCGTACTCGCCGTAATACGGATCGGGGTGGACCACCGGCCGCGACTTCGAGATGCCGTACCACCGAAGTGCAGTGAGGCGGCGGAGGCGCTCGGCGGCCTGGAACTCGGCCTTCTGCCGCACCGCCATCTTGGGGTCCTGGTATTGCCGCATGGCCTGCTCGTAGAACCACATTTCCGGCGTGGGGGGCAACTCGCCCGGCGAGATCGTCACCGTGGGCTTGGGTGCACTGGTCTTGCCGGGAGATTGGGCGGCAACTGGGGCGGCCAAGGCCGCACTCACCGCCAGCACCGAAAAGGAAAGCCATTTCATGGATGGATCTCCACAGAACTGCCGGAAGCAGGATGACCGCGGCCCCATACGGCGACCAGCGCGGCACGCCCACCGAGGGCCTTAGTTTCCCATTCGGCCGTGATGCGATTCGCACATTAGGCGGAGTTTGTGGAATTTTCCGTCCCTGCCGGCCGTGCTGCGGCCTGGGAGGCCCGCCACGGCGGGGCTACAATTGCCTCCAAGCCGGCTGTGGGCCGGAATACTCCGCCAGGCCAGCTTGCTGCCCGGATGCTCCGGCAGGCCGGGCTCGGCCGGCGGTTGCCCGTGGGTTGCCAGGCATGATCCAATCCATTGTTCAGCGTGTCGAGGCCGGCGAGAACCTCTCTCTGGATGAGATGGGGCAGACCATGGACCTGGTGATCCAGGGCCGATGCCCCGAGGAGCAGGTGGCGCGGCTGCTTTTGGCCTTGCGCGCCAAGGGCGAGACGGTCGAGGAGGTGGCCGGGGCCGCCGCCGCACTCCGCAAGCATGTAACCCCTATCCGCTCTAGCCGCTCCGACATTCTGGATACCTGCGGCACGGGGGGCGACGGCTCGCGGACCTTCAACATCAGCACGGCAGCGGCTTTGGTGGCGGCGGCGGCCGGAGTGCCGGTGGCCAAGCATGGCAATCGGGCAGTCACCAGCCGCAGCGGCTCGGCCGATGTGCTGGCGGCTTTGGGGGTGAACATCGAGGCGGATGTGGGCCGGGTCGAGGCCTGCCTGGAGGAGCTGGGCATCTGTTTTTGTTTTGCCCCGCTGTTGCACCAGGCGATGAAGCACGTGGCCCCGGTGCGCAAGCGCCTGGGCGTGCCCACCATTTTCAATCTGTTGGGGCCGCTGGCCAACCCGGCAGGGGCATCGCTGCAACTGTTGGGGGTAGGCCGCGGGGAAATCCAGCCGCTGTTGGCTAGGGCCCTGGGCCTGTTGGGCACGCGCCGGGCGGTGGTGGTGCATGGGCTGGAGGGGTTGGACGAGGTGAGCCTGAGCGGGCCAACCCGGGCCGCCCAGGTCCAGGCGGGTGGCGTGGAATGGTTCCAGTGGGAGCCGGCGGATTTCGGGGTGCCAGCCCAGGCGATGGACGGGCTGGTGGTCGAGGGTCCGGAGCACAGCGCGGAGATTATCCGCGGTGTTTTGGCGGGAAAGCGGGGGGCGGCCCGCGACGTGGTCATTTTGAACGCGGCGGCTGCGCTGTGGGTGGCCGGCCGGGCCGAATCGCCCGCCGCCTGCGCCCGCCTGGCGGCCGAAGCCATCGACACCGGCGCTGCCGGGGAACTTCTGGCCCGGCTGGCCGAGCGGACCCGCGCTTGACCGGCGGCCCGGCGATTGCAGGGCCTGATGCGAGCCACGGGTCCCTTTCCGGCCGCTTGACGCCGCGCTGTGCGGCGAACACACTGGGGCTGGCACGTGCCCTCGGGAGCTTGTCCAACCGCGGGCGAGCCGTCTTGCTTCAGCAGGAGCCGAAAATGTCTGTGCACCAGCGATCTGTTGCGTCGAAACCGGCGTCGCGTCGAGCGTTTTTGAAGGGAACCCTGGCCGGAGCCGCTGCCGCCACCCTGGCCATCGAGCGGAGTGCCCACGCGGCCGGCAGCGACATCATCAAAGTGGGGCTCATTGGGTGCGGGGGCCGGGGAAGCGGTGCGGCGGTCAATGCGATGAATGCCGGGCCGGATATTCGGCTGGTGGCCATGGCCGACATCTTCGAACCGT
>JBBIQF010000737.1:0-2357 GCA_037442445.1 Planctomycetaceae bacterium | reverse complement strand
CAATACTCCAAGCCGGCGCCGCGGGTCCCCCAGCCGCTCGTCATCCACCGAACTATGGAACACCACGGGCACGTGGGGTGCAAGCTGTTTGATCTGCTCGGCCGCCGCAAACCCGTCCAGATTGGGCACGTCCACGTCCATCAGCACCAAATCCGGCCCCTCGGCCTGGAACACCATCACCGCTTCGGCCCCATCGGCCGCCACCAGCACGCGAAACCCCTCGGCCTCGAACAGCAGCCGGCACAACTCGCGAAAGGGTTTGAAATCATCTGCCACGAGAATCGTAATCATCACACTTGCCCAGGCAAGAGTCAGTCTACAGGGAAGTTCTCCTTAGCACGGCGACACCGCTTCCGATTGGACAAAGCCCATATGCACCCGCTGTGCCCGCCGCTAGAAACCGACCGCGATTGGTGTAAGACCTTGGCACAAAAGGGAATGCACATTTCCCGCCGCCGTCGTCACCCCCACTTGCGACGGGCCTGTGCTGGCAGAATCCTGACGATGCGTCAAGAATCTGACGGCCCGATTCCGTCCGGGCGTGCGAAAGATGGTCGCCCCGGGGAACCAGAAATCGTGCCGCGTGGTCATCCTCTGGAGGCCGGGGCCAAGCCGGCCGGGAAATACTTAATACTTGCCGCCGGGGCGATCCGCCGCGGCCCAGTCCCGGGCAATGCGATCGCCCAGCCTCTCTCAATGCGGAGTACCGGCCAGATGGCGCCTGGCTGCGGTGCCTTGCGGCGCCACGTCGCGGCCGGCAAAGTCCAGCTCCTCCGAAGCCTCGGGCTGGACGGCGTCGATGCGATACCGCTGGGCAGCACCCGCCGTAAGAGGCCATCGGCCAACCGCCCGGCCCTCGGCCCCCAGCCGGCTCAGCTCCACCAGCATCCCCACCTCGGCGCAGGCGAATATGATCCAGTGGAACATCAGGGCCAGAAAGAATGCCTCGATCGGCATGCCCGGCACCGCCAGCGCCAACCACGCCCATCCCAGCACCATCAGCACGCGCACGGGGATCAGCCCCAGCGTGACGGCCATCAACACGTACAGCGGCTTGTCGCTGCCCCACCACGCGCCAGCCATCCAACTGGCAGCGCACACCAGCATCGGCGGCAAGCTCAACAGACACGCCTTGCCCAGCGGCGTATAGGCCAGCCACATGGGCGCCACCACAACCACCAGCGAACCGACCACCATGGCCGCCAGCATCGCCCCATACTTCTTGAACACCCGGTTGCGGGCCGCCCGGAGCGCTGCCGCATCGGGCGGCGACCGGCCTGGCGATCTGGGCCATGCCGAGCCCCATGGCTTCGCACCGGCTTGCCGCACCTCGCAGTAGGTGCGGTAGAAACGGCACCCCGAAAGGGTACGCAAGAAATCGGCATTTCTCATGGCCACCGACCTCCCGGTAGATGGTGACCTGACCCAAGCCGCTACCCCCTAGTCTAACTGCAGACAACCGGAATGGCAACCACCGCGCTTACCTTTTCTCAAGATTTTCGGGAAAGAGCCGCATGGTCCTATATGGTGGTACGCCTGTAGCCGAATGGAGTACATCCACACGCCGACCTATTGCGGCCAACGTGCCCTGCGGCCCAACGGCCGCCCAAAGTCAATGCAGCCCGGTGCCAGCCATCGGCCAAATCGAAAAAAACGCCGGCCAGCCGCGGCACCAAAGCCGATTGCGCAGTGGGTGAGCATTTGGGCCCGCCAGCGCCAGTTCCTGGGCCGGCCAGCGCCAGTCCCCGGGCGGGCCAACGCTAGATCTCGGGCCGGCCAGCGCTAGCCCCCTCCGAGTGCGCGGCACCAAACCCCCGGTTGACAGCGTTCAACATCCTCTCCACAATGGCCGCGCGCCCGCTTGGGCCCCAACAGCCGTGGTCTGCCATTGCAGCGTGCTCTTTGTGGAGGCGTGTCATGAAACTCAAGCGCTTGGCCGTGCTGGCCTGGGCGGTTCTGATCGTGCACCCGGCAGCGCATGGCGCGCAACCACCCGGGCTGGCAGCGACTTCCGCTCCCGCTGCCGTTCAAAAGCAGAACGTCATCCAGAAAGAAAACGCCCTGCCCGGCTCCGACGATTGGCAACTGACCCGCGTGCGCCTAAACAAGATCGACGGCTTCCGCAGCCCGTGGATCGAAGGCTATTGCTCTAAGCAGAGCGTGGCGGCTGGCGAAAGCCTGGACATCATGGTCTCGACCGATCCGCCCCAGCGGTTCCAGATCGAAATCTTCCGCATGGGCTACTACGGCGGCAAAGGCGCGCGGCGGATGTGCGTACTCGGGCCGTTCCAGGGTAAGCCCCAGCCCGTGCCCCCCATCGGGCCATAGAACCTCCTCGAGTGCCGCTGGGAACCCTC
>JBBIQF010000736.1:939-2358 GCA_037442445.1 Planctomycetaceae bacterium | reverse complement strand
AACACAAAGGCGTACAGGTCGGCGTTTCGCAGCACGAACCGCAGGCGCACGGGCTGGCCGGTTAGCCGGCCCACGTCCTCACCCTGCTGCCAGCGCACGGTCTGGTCGAAGGCGTCGCCCTTAAGGGCGATCGACTGGCTTTCCTTATAACCCTCGATGGGCCGGCCGGCCGCATCCTGGATTTCCACCCGCACTTCGCCCTGCGGCGCGGCGTAGTTGATCGAAAGCTGGTCGCCTTGAAATCGCAGCGGCTTGGTCACCAGTTCCCCCTGGCTGGCCCGCACTGATACAAAGCCGTCCAGCCGATACGTGAACCGCCGCAGCCGGCCCGCAGGCCCCCGATAATACGCCTCGGTGGCATACACCGACCAGTGCCGATCATCGCCGGGCAGGCGCACCAGGCCCCAGGTCATATAGTTGCTGCGATTGCCCCCGCGGTCTTGCGGGGCGGTTACCGGAATCACCGGATCGGCGAAGCGGCGGAAATGCACGCCGTCGCGGCTGGACATGAAGATCGGTTCCACCTGCTCGCCGCGCTCGGGGTGGAAGCGCGTGGGGAACCCGATGAACAGATGCGGCGCCCGCTCGTACGGCCGGATGGCATTGGTGTAAAGATGCTCGGCCCGCGGGTCGGCATACGCCAGGTCGGCGTGCGGCCCCCAATGGAGGAAGTCACTCGACGTGGCCGTGCGGATCGCCCGATATCCTCCCGGCCGCCACTGGCCCCCGGTGGTCACCCCCTCCGTAAAAATCCGCCAGTAAGCACGGTACTGCCCGCGCACCGCATCCCAAAAGGCCAGGTTCTGCGAATCGAAGGCGCCAGCCGTGATCACCGGCTCGTCGCGCATGAGCTTCCAGCGGATGCCGTCGGGCGACTGGAAGGCATACAACCCGTCTTTGCGTCCCGGCCCGCCCGAAGCCAGCGCCTTGTAGCGGGCCTCCGGCGGCGCATGGGGATTGGTATCGAGAAACGGGGTGAAGTTGTGGGTCCCCGGGCCGGCCCACACGATGTTGTTCTGCCGCGATCCGCCGAACTCGAACAATCCCAACTCCGGCCGAGTCCAGTGGATGCCATCCCGGCTTTCGGCGTAACAGGTAACCTCGGGGTGGGTCGCCCGGCGGGTCTTCTCGTCAAAATGGGACCCCCGGTAATACATGCGATACCGCGGCCCGTCTTGAAACACGGTGAAGTATGCCGAGGTGTTGCCTTCCCAGGGCCGGTCGGTGACCAGCACCACCTCGTGCGGCACGGGGCGCTGGAGTTCCAGCCGGGCATCACCCGCCCAGCGATCGACCAGGGCATCGTCGACGAACAGTTCCCTCCGCGAGCCGATGTCCACCGCCGGCACGCCACCCGCGGCCACGGCTGGCGCGCCAAGCGCCAGGGCCAGCACCGCCATCAGCCACATCACCTTCGCG
>JBBIQF010000736.1:0-919 GCA_037442445.1 Planctomycetaceae bacterium | reverse complement strand
TGGGTTACCTCTTGGTGCCTCTGGGTAAATGAGCTTCTGAAACTACGCAAGTTGCACGCCCTGCCTGCGAACTTTTTGAGCGGGCCCTTGGGTCCCGGCCCAAGCCCCCGAACACCCGCGCGCTGCCACGCATGGCGTCCTTGCGACCCCGGGGCGGGGACGGCCATGCTACCTTTTGCGGTCCAGCCACCGCAACACCAGCCGTTCCGCCGGCCGCTTCATGCGCGTGAACCACGGCTCCTCTTCCGGATGGATGGGGCGGACTAGGATGGTGCGGAGGCCTGCCAGGCGGCCGGCCAGCACGTCGGCGAAAATCTGGTCCCCCACCATGGCGGTCCGACGCCGGTCGAACCCCAACTGCCGCATCACCCGGCGGCACTCGAAGGGGAGGGGCTTGAGGGCCTTCGAGACGAACGGCACGCCCAGGTGGGCGGCTGCCAGGCGAATGCGGCCGGTCAGGCCATTGGAAATTAGACATACCCCCAGGCCCGCGGCCCGGAGGCCTTCCAGCCAGGCCACCGCCTCCGGAGGCAGCGACTCGGCCCGGTAGTTCTTCAGCGTACCGTCCACATCCACCAGCACCGCCTCCAGCCCCATCTGCCGCAAGCGCTCGGCCGGCAGGTCCTGGACCCTTTCCACGCGCACATCAGGAATGACCCACCGTAACATGCCAACCCCTGACGCCTTGGCAGCGGTCCAACACAAACCGGCAAGAAGGTACGCGCGGCGCATCGGCAGACCCGTAGCGCCTGCGCCGCTTGGCAATCTTAGCCCCGGCAACTCCCCGCCAGCAAGACGCTGCCGCGCCAGCGCGATAGCGGAATAGTGCCCCGACGGCTTCCCCTCGACCGCAGCGGTTGGGCAACCCCGGCCGCCGCCATAGTCGAGCCCAACCAACGTCTGGGGCGGCGACATGCCT
>JBBIQF010000735.1:0-2364 GCA_037442445.1 Planctomycetaceae bacterium | reverse complement strand
GCCGGTCAACCCACGGAACCATCAAATATGCTGGCCATTGGGCCGTGAAATATGCGAGAATTGCCGTGTTTTGTGCGGGCAACCGAGAACGTTATATGAAGCGATATCAAGCCCTGCTGTTGGACGTCTGGCGCGAAGCGTGCCGGCACATCGAGATCGCGTCTTCCACGGCCACCATTGCCGCGCTCGTGGCCGAGCACCTCCCCTTGGGCCAACTTTGGGTTCGGCGCCTGGATCCCGGCCGGCTGAGCGTGGAAACCGTGGCCGTGGGAACCGGCGTTCCCAATCAGCAGGCCACGCCCGGCGCCGAAGCCCGGCGTGAGCTGCCGGCCGAAGTCTTCCAGGCCGTCCTGGATTGGGCGCGCCGCGGCCGGGTGTGGCGGCGCGGCGCCCGAGCCCCGGCGGACGATGCCGCGCCTTCCGCCCTGGTGCCGGGCCCCATGCCC
The DNA here is from genome assembly GCA_037442445.1 of Planctomycetaceae bacterium. Taxonomy (GTDB): domain Bacteria; phylum Planctomycetota; class Planctomycetia; order Pirellulales; family Thermoguttaceae; genus JANLFZ01. The sequence continues at coordinate 1,918 of JBBIQF010000735.1, read as the reverse complement.
GAGGACGTGCTGGCTGGACCCTTGGGCAGGCCCGATCGCCCCACCGGTGTGCTGGTCATCGCCGCCAAAGCCGGCCAGCGTTTCCGCCCCCAGCATGTCCGCCTGGTCGAACTCTTGTTGGAGCCGTTTTCTGTGGCGCTGGAGAACGATCACCGCTTGCGCGAGATGGCCACCTTGCGCGAGGCGGCCGAGGCCGACCGGCGGTCCCTCTTGACCAAGCTGGGCCGCAAGGCACTGGCCGATACCGTGGTGGGCGCCGATTCCGGGCTCCGGCAGGTGATGGAGCGCATCGAACTGGTGGCCCGCTCCGATCTCCCTGTGTTGATCCTCGGCGAGACGGGCACCGGCAAGGAATTGGTGGCCAGGCTGATCCACAAGGGGTCGGGCAGGGCGGCCGGCCCCTTCATCCGCGTCAACTGCGGCGCCATCCCGCCCGAATTGATCGATTCGCACCTTTTCGGCCACGAGCGGGGGGCGTTTACCGGCGCGGTGGAGACCCGCCAGGGATGGTTCGAGCGGGCCGATGGCGGCACTCTGCTGCTGGACGAATTGGGGGAATTGCCCTCCGCCGCCCAGGTCCGCCTGCTCCGCATCCTCCAGGACGGCTGGCTGGAACGGGTGGGGGGAAGCCGGCCTATCCATGTCGATGTGCGGATCGTGGCGGCCACGCACCGCGACCTGGCCGCCATGGTGGCCGAAGGCCGCTTCCGCCAGGACCTATGGTACCGCGTCGCCGTGTTCCCCATCCTCTTGCCCCCGCTCCGCGAACGGCGCGAAGATATTGCGGCGCTGGCCGCCCATTTTGCCGAACGGGCGGCGACGCGCTTCGGCCTGCCCTTGGTCCTCCCCACTCCGGAAGACATCCGGCTGCTGGAGTCCTATCCCTGGCCGGGCAATATCCGCGAACTGGCCGCCGTCATCGACCGCGCCGCCATTTTGGGCAACGGCCGGCGCCTGGAAGTGGCCGCCGCGCTGGGCATCGCTCCTGCCGGGACCCCTCCAAGCCCCCCGCTGCGTGCGGAAAGCCCCCTGCCGCCGGGACCCTCGGCCGGCCAGCCCATCGCCCCGCTCGACCAGGCCATGCGCGAGCACATTGAGCGGGCCTTGGTTGCCACAAAAGGCCGCATCGAAGGGCCCTTCGGGGCCGCCGCCCTGTTGAAAATCAACCCGCACACCCTGCGGGCCCGGATGCGCAAACTGGGCATCGACTGGGCCCGCTACCGCGAAACGGGGACGTAGCTCGTTTCTTGCCGCCCGCGTCGCGCTTGCCGAAAACAAGCTCCGCCCGCGTCGATTGCCTTCGCGCCTGCCAAAAACGAACTACGTCCCCGTTTTGATTCCGTTTCGATCACGGGCTCTTTGCGCCCGCCGGGGGGTACCGCTCCAACCCTCCCTTTTGCGCCGCGCCGTCGAACCAGGCCCTCCCGCCGCCGTCCACCCAGCCCGGCGCTGTGTTTCCCAGCAGTTCGCCCCCATACACATGGGCTTCGCTATAGGGGAGCGTCAACAACTGGGCCTCGCCGTTGTTGCCCAACAGACAGTGATCGACGGCCACCAGCGACGCCCCCCCGATGGCCACCCCCGCACGCCCGTTGCCTCGGGCCGTCACCCGCACCAGGCTCACCCGCCGGGCACTGTTGAACGCGTTGATGCCATCAAGCTGAAAATGCTGCACCACCAAGTCCTGGATGACCACCTGGTCCACATGAAATAGCGTGATCCCCACCGGGTGATGCGCATAGGCAAGCGGGTATTGCCCCGGCAGCTTCCCCGGCTGCACGGCGAAATAAACCGCGCCCCGGTACAGGCACCACTCCAATGGCGCAAGCGCAGGGGGTTCTGGGGCACGGTCGTCGGCCGGCACCCGCACCGCCGGAAGAGCACCCAAGAGCAGTTGCTGATACGCCGTGGCCGGCGC
>JBBIQF010000734.1:0-2367 GCA_037442445.1 Planctomycetaceae bacterium | reverse complement strand
GTGGCCGAGGCATTGCGTGTTGCCCGGTGACGTCCCGGGCCGTGAACGGTTACCCGGCGCCCGACAAGGCTGCCCCACAGTCGCCGCTGGACTTGACCGGCACGCCGGAAGGCCCCTTCACCCGGTCCTACCTGTCGCTGTGCAAAGACCGCGACTTTTGGGGTGCCGGTACCAATCCCAAGAAGGCCGCCGAGGCACTGGTGCCCCGCTTCGGCGCGCGAAACCAAATCCAGACCACAACGCCCGGCGGCCAGTACGGGGCCTTGGGCAGCCGCCTGATTCGGATGCTGCGCCAAGGGCATTACGGCGTGCAATTGGCACCCGACGATTACCGGCGGCTGGCGGCCTGGATCGACCTGAACGCCATCTTTTACGGGGTGTACCGGCCGGAGGACCAAGCCCGGCAGCTCCGCGGCCAGCCGGTGCCCATGCCGGAAATCCCATAGCCCCGGCACGCCAGATCGCCGTCTCCGCCGCCGGGCAGCGCCCGTCCGCTCGGGCCCCTCGGACTAGGCGCATGGCGGGCTCCCCGGCGCTATCGGGCAACCCAGGCAGCGGTTTGGGGGTCGACTCGCTGCGGTCTGCGGTAACCTCATGGTGCCCCGGGGCAGCATGTCCTCCTGCCGCTTGCCACGAAAAGCGGCGGTTACTCTTCCTTTTCGGCAGGGTCGATGGGCTTGCCCTCCCAGACCCAGCGCCCGTTCTCGAAGGTGAGCACCCGGTGTGCGCTGCCGGGCACGGGCGGCTGGTTCACCTTGGGGAGCCAGCGGGCATGCTGGCGAACCAGCTCGGCGTACCGCGGATCCCGGACCACGTTGGTCCACTCGTTGGGATCGCTGCGGTAGTCGTAGAACTCCTCCGAACCGTCCGCATAGCGGATATAGCGGAAATGCTCGGAACGGATGCCGTGATTGTTCTGATTGTGCGTGGTGATGGCTGGCCAGGGACGCTGCGCCCGGGCATCGCGGAGCTGCGGCACCAGGCTGTGCCCCTCGAGGTCCGCACGCGGCGGCAGGCCGCACAGTTCCACCAGCGTGGGAAAGATATCCAGGAGCTCGGCCGGCTGCGTGCACCGGGCGCCCGCGGCCACGCCCGGCCCGGCAAAGATCAGGGGCACGCGGGTGCCCGGGTCCCACAAGCTGTTCTTGCCGGTGATGCCCTTCTCGCCCAGGTGCCAGCCATTATCGGACCACAACACGACGATGGTGTCTTTGCTCCGCCCGGTCCGGTCCAAGGCGTCCAGCACGCGCCCGATCTGGCTATCCATGAAGGTGGTGCTGGCCAGGTACGCCCGCACCAAGGCCCGCCACTGGTTGGCCCGGATCAGCCACGATAGCCGCGGTTCCGGCAGTTTCCAATGCAGGTACCACGAGAACTCGGGCGTGTCGGACCGGTCGTCCATCCGCACCGGCGGCAGGGCGATGGCTTCCTCGGGCGGAAACAGATCGAACCACTTCTTGGAGGCAAAACACGGCACATGGGGCAAACGAAAGCCCACGCACACGAAGAACGGCTGGCCGGCCGGCAGCGCGCGAAGCTGCGCGGTGCAGGCGTCGGCGATCTTCCAGTCGGCCTGGTCGCGGTCGTCCTCGGGAAAGACGCCCCAGTCCATGGCCCGAATCTTGTCGGGCGTCTGGACGAACTTCTTCGGCGGATAGGGCATCCCCGGCGCCGGGCCCCACACCTGGAACTCCCGGGTGCGGTCCTTGGGCCGGATCGACCCATCGTGATACACCTTGCCGCAAGTAAAGGTGAAATAGCCGTGCGCCGCGAAATACTGGGGCAACGTAACATGGTCCTTTAGACGTTCGACATCGCGAATGCCAGGGGCCAGACCGTAAATCCCCGTGGTCGAAGGCCGCAAGCCGGTCATCAAACTGGCCCGCGATGGATTGCACAGCGGCGACTGGCAATGGGCGTTGGCAAACAGCGTGCCCCGGGCCGCCAGGCGGTCCATGTGCGGTGTGCGGGCCTGCGAGTGCCCGCCAAGGCATCCGATCCACGTGTTCAGATCGTCCACTGCGATCATAAGCACGTTGGGCTTGGACGGCGCGGACGCGACAGCCGCCTCCGTTGCCGCGGCCGTGCCGGCCAGCACCAAACCCCATAGCGCCACGAAAAGCCTGCGTAGGTACATCGTTTCGCTCCACAAGTTTTCAGCACGGCCGTAGGGTGCGTCCTCCGGACGCACGCGCATCACAACGTTCCATTGTACCGCTAGGACTGGAGGGACGCGCTCCGCCGCGTCCGCCATCCTTTGCCGCGTCTGCCGTGTTTGCGATCACACCCTCGGCCACGACGGAGCGTGGCCCTCCAAGCGCATGGCCACACTCGTTTGTACCGCGTGGGTGCACAGCACCCACCCTA
>JBBIQF010000733.1:0-2369 GCA_037442445.1 Planctomycetaceae bacterium | reverse complement strand
AGAAGTCGGGCGAGGGGTTGCGCTGGCGGGACACCACATCCAGCACCAGCTTGCGTTCGTCATCGCGCCAGGCGGCGGCCAGTGCTTGGCGGAGCATGGCGGCACGCTCGGCAATGGGCATCTCGAGCTGCCGCGCCACGCGGATGTAGCCCCGCAAGGCCCGCACCCGGAACTTGGCATTGCCCGCCGTCTTGGCCAATTCCAAAAGCGCCGGGCCGGCATCGGGGCTCATCCATTCGCCGAGCACCCGGGTGGCGGCATCCTGGATATCGGCGTTGGGATCGCGGGCGGCTTTGGCCACGGCTTCCAGGGCGGCCTTGCCCCCCACATCGCCCAGCAGTTCCAGCAGCGCGATGCGGACTTCGAGCGGGGCGCCGGCCATGGCGGCGATCAACTGGTTGGCCGCCGCCTCGCGATCCGGCGACCGCATGGCGGCGACTTTGAGGGCATTTCGGGCCGCATCGCGGTCGGCCGGTGCCGTGGCCTTCTTGAGCCGCTCGACAAGCGCCGAGAGGTCTTTGGGATCGATGACCAGGGCCAAGGCGCTTAGGGCCGCATGGCGGACCGATTCTTCGGGGGCGTCGGCCAGGCGAACCAGCGCCGGGGCGGCCTCGGCGATGCGGCGCAGGCCGGCCAGCTCGATGGCCGCGCGGCGGACGTTGGCGTCTGGGGCGGCCAGCTTGGCCACGATGGCTTGATCGATCTCCTTGCCGGGGAGGTTCGCCAGCCCGTCGCGGGCGGCCTGGGCCAGGGCGGCATCGCCGGACAGGGCGGCCTCGAGCAAGACGGCGCTTGCGGCCGGCTCAGCCCGTTTGGCCAGCGCCAGGATGGCTGCCGTTCGCACCTCGGCTACGGGGCTAGTGGCGGCCTGGAGCAGGCAGCGGGTGGCGGCCGGTTCGGGCCGGCGGCCCAAAGCGGCGGCGATCAAAGCCTGGCGCCCCGGCGACGCCCGCCGGAAGGCCTCGACCAGCGCTTGGGTCATCGCCGGCCCGGCGATCTCGTGCGCCGCCTGCAATCCCACGCCAAACAGCCCGGGATCGTCGCTTTGGAGTTGTTCGGCCGCCAGCGGGGCGCCCGCGGCTTTGCGCACCCGGATGGCCCACAGCGTGGCCGCCAGGCGGAAGTGCTGGGGCACCTCGGCCGCCCGCAAGGCGTCGAACACGGCGGTGGCGGCATCGGTCTGGCCCTTCCGATGCAACTGTTCGCCGCAAGCCAAGCAGGCATCGCAGAGGGGGGGCTTGGCCTCGGCCGGCGCCACCGAAAGCCGCTGGAGCAATGCCCGGGCAGCGGCGGGCGTGCCGATGCGGCCCAAGGCGCCGGCGGCCGCGGCCGCCACCTGCGGATCGCTATCGCCCAATCGCCGGATCAACGCCGGCGCCGCCTGGGCATCCCTGCGGAAACCGATCGAGTTGATCACCCCCACCAGATGCAATCCCGACAGCCGGCCCATCGCCTCGCGCAGGGCCTCGTCGGCAGCCGGGAAGGGCATGGCCTCCAGGCCGAAGCGGGCATAATGGGCCAGCTTCTCGTCGTCGAGCAGCCGGGCCAGCACGGGCACCGCCTCGGGCGTGCCGATGGCCGCCAGACGCTGGCACGCCTTGGCCTTGTCGAACAGCGGGGCGTCGGCCGATTGGAGGATGGCCACCAGCCGCCCCGGATCCGTTTCTTTCATCAACTCGGTTTCTGCGGCCGCGGCGGCTGAAGCCACCGCCAAAATCCCGAGCACCAGCACCATTCGGATACGCATCGAATACTCCCTATGCACAACTGACGTTCTTGCGGAAAGGCAGCACCGAAAACGCCGGCCGCCTGTTGTAAACCGGTTCTAAACCGCCCTGCGGGGCCAAAGACCCTGGACGCCCGCGCGCCTGTGGCCTCGGCAGCCGGCGGGCGGGCAGGGGATGGCGGCGGGTCAAATCCGCCACGGCTCGCGCAGGGCGCGGCTGCGCATGCGGTTGGCCTCGTCATCGCCGATGAACTCTTCTTTGACCGGATCGAACTTCAGCGTCCGGCCGAGCTGCCAGGCGATGTAGGCCGCGTGGCAGACGATATGCGAGCGGGCGGCGACGTCGGCATTGGCGTTGGCCGGCTGCCGCGTCTTGACGCACTGGAGGAAGTTCTTGACATGGCTGACGGGCGAGGTCCCCACCTCGCTGAACGCCCGCTGCTCGGTGCGCGCGCCAGCCGAAAGCTCGACCCGGCCGCTGTCGCCCGTCTCCACCCACCCCTCCTCGCCCTCGTAGCGGGCGCTGCACGTGCCCAACCCCAGCCAGCCGGTGTCGCGCATGATCAGCTTTACGCCGTTGGCGTAGGTGGCCACGCAGCCGCTGGGCGTGGGCTCGTACAGGACGGGTGTGGTATGGTCGGCT
>JBBIQF010000732.1:0-2375 GCA_037442445.1 Planctomycetaceae bacterium | reverse complement strand
GCCCGAAAACCGACGCTTAGCGCGCCGCTTTGGTAGGCTCCTTCTTGGGGGCACGCAGCTCGGCGGCGCGTGCGTTGGCAGCCTGGGGCTTGCCTTCCTGGGGCCTGGCGGCCTCTGCCTGAGGATCCAGGGCTGCCCGGCAGACAGTGAAAATGTCGGTGTTATCCACGTACTGGCCCGAGAATCCCCATTTGGCTGCGGCCGTTGGGTCTTGGCCATCCACCAGCGTGGCGAATCGCTGGCTGCCCGGCCCGCGAGCATACAGGGGGACCAGCGAATTCGTGTGCCCGGTGGCGTTGTACCTCAAGCCCGGCAGGTGCCCTTCTCCGCGGTCCACGATGGGCTGGAAGGCAACCCGGTCGGATTGCGGCCCCCAGATTAGTCCGGTTTCATGGTCGGCCGTGACAATCACCAGGGTTTCGTCCCAGCGGCTATGGGTTTCGACCCACTGGACCACGGCTTCGACCGCCCGGAGGAAATCGAGCTGCTCTTCGACCATGCGCGCGGGCTGATTGGAATGATTCGCCCAATCGACCGCCCCGCCTTCGATGGCCAGGTAGAAGCCATCGGTATCAGCCGACAAGGCCCGTAGCGCCGCTTGGGCCATGGTCGCAAGCGAAGGCACGTTGGGGTTTCGCGGCTGCGAAAAAGGGGTGTCGCCGGCCTGATACTTGCCCCGCCCCTGCTGGAGCGTGGTGGCCACCTGGGCCGTGCCCAAGAGTTTGATCCGCGGTGCAGGTCCCGGCTCGATGGGGGGGCCTTTGCCCTCGGCCAGGGCTTGAAACTCCTCTGGCGTCTCGATCAATCGCCAGCCGGCCGGGTGCTTGCCCTGGCGGAGCAATAGCCAAGTGGCCGGCCCGCCGACATACTTCGTCTCGCGCTTGGCAAGTTTCGCTGCCCCTTTGGATGCGGGGGGCGAAGCGTTGGCCGTTTTGTCGGCCTCGACACGCTTGGCCGTTTTGTCGGCGGGCGGGGAGATCGGCCGGCCGTTATTGTCGAACTCCGGATGCCCGGCCCCCATGATGAGGTCCAGGTACGGCGCGGTGAGCATTTCGTTGGCGATTTCGGCGTAGGCCTCGCGGGAACGGTTGTGGGCCCCGCCCAGGCCGGCGGGCGTGGCGTGGCTCCAAGGGACGGTGGTAATGACGCCCACGGCTTTGCCGCGGGCTTTGGCGATTTCGGCCAGGGTCTGGCCCAATAGGGGCTGGTCGGCCGGACTCCAGTTGATCGCTCCGTTGTAGGTTTTGATGCCGCTACCCAAGGCCGTGGCAGCGGCGGCCGAATCGGTCGGCGTGGTCCGCAGCCAGGCGTAGCCGCGGAACCCCGCTGCCGAGATGCCCAACAGCGCGCGTGTGTCCCACGCCTTGCCGGGGTTATAGACCAACCACGGGCTCTGCGCGGGGTTCCAGCGGAGTTCGAGTTCCAGCGCCGTACCGCCACCCGGCGCCGGCAGCCGCCACCGGGTGTTGCCCGCGGTAAAAGGCACGCGGACCAGGCTGAGCGGGTACGTGGTGCACGCGTAGCGAACCCAACCCGGGCCGTCGTACACCAGGCGCGAACGCTGGGCCTGGGCGTCCCACCGGCCCAGATACATGGCCGCCGCGTCAAAGGTGTTGAAGCCCGCCCCGTCGGCCACCATCAGAATGACGTTCTTGGCCGGCCGATCGGAGTTTTCTGCCGGCCGGTCGGCGTGGGTCCTCGGGGCGGCCACGGCCCCGCACCAGAGCACCGCAATTACAAACCATGGCGTCTTCGCTTTTCGCAACACGGGTTGGTCTCCGGGGTCAAGGGAGGGGCGGCCTCGGCAGGCCACCAGGTCATGCCATTATGCGTGGACCGGCCGCATGAAAGAACCCACCCCAGAGGGGGCGGGCTTCTCCCCGGCGCATCGCCGCCGCTCGGCGAGCTTATGTCAACGTCTTGCGGAAGCGGCTGACCGCCAGGCCCAAGGTCAGCGAGCCCAATACGGCCAGGGCCGCCATCTCGCGCCACAGCACCTCGATTCCCACCCCTTTCAAGAAGATGGCCCGCACGATCACCAGGAACCACCGCAGGGGGTTGGCCAGCGTCAGCCACTGCACCACCTGGGGCATGTTGGCGATGGGGAATGCGAAGCCCGAAAGGAGCATGGCCGGAAAGAAGAAGAAAAACGTGCTCATCATCGCCTGCTGCTGGGTGTGGCTGATGGTCGAGATGAACAACCCGGCCCCCAGCGTGGTCAGCAGATACAGCCCGGTGCACGCCAACAGCAACAGCAGGCTGCCGCGGATGGGCACCCCGAACCACAGCGTGCCCACCAGGGTCACAAGCACGACATCCAGCATAGCCAGCAAGGCGAAGGGCAAGGTTTTGCCCAAAATGAACTCGCTTGCGGT
>JBBIQF010000731.1:0-2415 GCA_037442445.1 Planctomycetaceae bacterium | reverse complement strand
GGCACATTGTCCGGGCTGGGGCGGAAGGCGGCACACGGCGAACACGCCATCCGGCAACCAGCAATCGGTATCGTATTATGGGGATGGCAGGCTGAGATGTCAACGCGACCACCCACACTAGCGGCAGCGCGGGGGCACGCACGCCAGCTCTCGCCCAGACGGCGGGGGGGTGGTTGCAATTCGCTTCCCAGAATGGGCTAGCGCTGCGCCACGCACGTGAGCTTTTGCGCCCGGGATTCGGGCCCCCTGGGGGGTTTGTTCCCCTGGCGGGGGCAGCGCTCGGGCGCGCACGTCAGCTTTTGGACCGGCGGAAAGCGTGCTGCAAAGCGTCGATGAAGAACTCGACGGGGATCCGCGGCGAACCACGTTTGCTGCCATCTAGGCATGGAGGCGTATACCACTGGAGTAGGGATACCGCGACGGTGCCTGGTGGAAAACGGGTTCGTCTTGGACCGGTCTGGAGATCTTGCGCAGATTACCAAGCGGCCGGGATTTTGGCGCTGGGCCTTGTGTTTTGGTGGATTCCGCCATAGGCTTGGTTTTTCGCGTTGGCAGGGGGCTTTGCCGCTGGCGTATATTCCTTAGGGCGTGTTTTTCCATTCTCGGCCCATGAGTACCGATACTCGGCGTACAAAGGAGGAGGTCGCTTGGAGCACGCGCTCGCGGACCGGCAGTCTGATGGGGGTGCAGATTGTCGGCCTGGGCAGTGCGGTGCCATCGCAGCGGGTTCGCAACGAGGATCTGGCGGCGCTGGGCTACGATGCCCAGTGGATTTTGCAGCGGAGCGGAATCCAGGAGCGCCGGCACGCGCCGCCGGGCATGGCCACGAGCGACTTGGCTGCCGAGGCAGCGCGGGCGTGCCTGGCGAGGAGTCGGGTGGACCCTCAAGAGATCGACTTGGTGCTGGTGGGGACATACACCCCTGACATGCCGCTCCCATCCACGGCGTGCCTGGTTCAGGACCGCTTGGGCCTTCACGCACCGGCGATGGACTTACACGCGGCGTGCGCCGGCTTTGTGTTCGGATTGATTACGGGGGCCCAGTTCGTGGCCAGCGGATGCAGCCGGCGAGTGCTGGTCATCGGGGCGGACTGCAACTCGCGGGTGGTCAATCCCGCCGACCGGCGGACTTTTCCGCTTTTTGGCGACGCGGCCGGGGCCGCGATTCTGGCCCCCGGCAGCGCCCGGCAGGGGCTATTGGCTTACGCGTTCGGCTCGGATGGCTCGGGGGCCGATCTGTTGTGCCAGCGCATGGGCGGGACCCGGATGCCGTTTCGCGCGGATGCTTCGGCCGACGGGCTCTACTTTTTGCACATGGAGGGCCGGGCGATCTTCAAGTGGGCGGTGCGGGTGCTGAAAGACACGGTGGCCGAGGTGCTGCGCACCGCCCGTTGCGGCCTGGCCGACGTGGACCTGGTGGTGTTCCACCAGGCCAATCTTCGGATCATCGACGCGGCCGTGGAAGAACTGGGGTTGGATCGTGCCAAGGTGTACAACAACCTCCAGCGCTACGGCAACACGGCCGCGGCGAGCATTCCGCTGGCCTTGGACGAGGCTTTTCAACAAGGGCGGATCGAACCCGGCAGCCGGGTGCTGGTCAGCGGATTCGGGGCGGGGCTTACCTGGGGGACGGCCCTGGTGCAGTGGTAGGCGCGGATTGGCCGGCCGGCTGCGGGAAAAGGGGCCGTGTTCGCTCTGAGTTGTTAGGAAACAAAAGAGGCCAGGTGTCTTGCTCGAGGAGGATTCGGTCGAGCAAGCCCTGGCCGGCGTGCGGCAGATTGCTACGGTACCCTGCGCGCACGTTGTTCTCGATTGCAGCAAGATGCGGCTATCTGGGGGGAAGCCACTCCACCATCTAGTGCGATATGGGCCGCCGGCTCGCGCGGCCACGCTGCGCGGTGTCAGGGGGCCCCTGGTGTTCAGATTGTACCGAATCTTTTACAAATTGAAAAGAAATAGCAACGAAAGTTTGCGACACGGGTGCGCGGCTAACCACCTATTCAGTTGAACTGTTGCCGTCCAAAGGATGGGTAGGCGAGGCGGGCGGAAGGCCCCAAATCACGCTACTGCCGAGTTTCCCGCACGTTTGAACGCTCCGGGCATGCCACCGAGGAGCGGCGCGCTTCAGGCGTGATAGGTGTTGGGCGTGGTGGTCGCGGCGGCCGCCATTGAAAATCGCTGTGCAATGGCATGGCCTTGAACTCCTGAGCCTATTCTAGAAACACCCTCGTGGCTGGTTGGCACGTGATGCCGGGGTCGGGGCCGACCGGGCGCAGGCCGTCTCGCCGGAAGCTGGGCCCGTTTGCGGGCGTCGACCAACGGCCAGCCCCACCGGGCTTTTCCGGGCTCGGCTCACAGCGGGTCATTCCCTGGCCGTTTGCGCGTGGTTATGCCCGGCGCTTGGCGGGTCGCGGT
>JBBIQF010000730.1:0-2426 GCA_037442445.1 Planctomycetaceae bacterium | reverse complement strand
GTCGTGGCCGAGGCATTGCGTGTTGCCCGGTAACTTCCCGGGCCGTAAACGGTTACCTTGGCGTCGATGCCCGCAAGGCATCCGGCATCGGCATGGGGGGTGGTCTTCCTCCGATCGAGGGGGAACCACTGCCGCCTCACCCCCAGAGGTAGGTACGGCCACCGGGGCGCATTGGCCGAGCCCTTCAGGGCAGGCCGGCGTATTGCTTCAATTGCGCTTCGATGCGCTGCAAGCGCTTGGTCAGGCGCTGGCGGCTGGCCGCCACGTCTTCGATCGCCTCCGGCGGCTCGAAGGCGAAAAGGTAAAACTTGATTTTCGGCTCGGTTCCCGAAGGCCGGACGGCCACGTAATTGCCCTCGGCGGCCAGGTCTAGCATCACCATGTCGCCGGTGGGGCCTGGCAGGGGGCGGCAAGGGCCCTGGGGTTCTTTGACCGTGTTGGTCAGATAATCGCGGATGCGGGCCACCGGCAGGCCGTCCAGTACGGCAGGCGGTTCGTGGCGGAACCGTGCCATCAGTTCCTTCATGCGGGCCATCCCCTCCGAGCCGGGCATGATGACCGAAAAGGCCCCTTCCACGTGGCAGCCGAAGCGGCGGAACAAGGTTTCGAGTTTTTGGTGGAGAGAGAGTCCCTCGGCTTTGGCTCGGGCGGCCAGTTCGGCCACGAGCATGGCCGCCACCGCCCCGTCTTTGTCGCGGGCGTGGTCCCCCACCAGAAAGCCATACGATTCTTCCGCCCCCAGGATGAACTTCTTGGGATCGTATTGATCCATGACGCCGCCGATGTACTTGAATCCCACCAGCAGGTCGCCGATGGTTTTCACCCCGTAACTATCGGCGACGCGGCGGATCAGCTCGGTGGTCACCAGGGTCTTGACCAGGTAGTGCTCGGGGGTGAGCGTGCCTGCTTGGCGCCCGGCCTCCAGGAGGTATTCGGCCAGGAGGGCCCCAATCTGGTTGCCCGTGAGCGTGCCCCACGGGCCGCGGGAATCGGGCGTCTTGGGCGCGGCGCACCCCAGGCGATCGCAATCGGGATCGGTGGCCAGGATCAGGTCGGCCTGGACCTCTTGGGCGCGCTCGATGATGGCATCGAACACCTCGGGCCGCTCGGGATTGGAAATATGGTCGGGCACGTTGGGGAAGTCGGGGTGCGGCTCGGCATGGGGGGCGTACAGCTCGACATCCTGGAACCCTGCCGCAGCAAGCGCCGGCAGCACGGCCGAGGCACCCACGCCGTGCAGGGGCGAATAGATGATCCGCAGCTTTCGCGGGCCGGGGCGGCTTTGGGCCACCACCGCCCGAATGTAGGCTGCATCGACCTCCTCCTGGCAGAAGACCACCCGGCCAGAGGCCACCGCCTCGGCAAACGGCACGCGGCGGATATCGGTCACTCCCATCACCCGCTCGATCACCCCGTGATCGTGCGGCGGCAAGAGCTGGCCCCCGGTGGCCCAGTACACCTTGATGGCGTTGTCGGTGGGCGGGTTGTGGCTGGCCGTGATCATGATCCCGCACACGCACTGTTTGTAGCGCACGGCAAACGACAACTCCGGGGTGCTCCGGTAGCCGTCCAGGAAGTACACCTGGAAGCCGTTGGCCACCATCACCTCGCTGCACAGCTCGGCGAACTCCCGCGAGCGGTGCCGCGTGTCGTAGGCCACCGCGCACCGCAGCTCACGGTTGGCGAACTGCTCTTTGACGTATTCGGCCAGGCCCTGGGCGCTTTCGCCCATGGTGCGGTCGTTGATGGCATTGGTGCCGATCGGATACAGCCGCCCCCGCCGCCCCCCGGTGCCGAAGGGGACGATCGTCCAGAACACGTCGTCCAGAATCTTCCACTGCTCTTTGCGCACATGGTCGGCGACCAGGGGGGCATACGGCGCATAGCGCGGCTGGGTGAGCCAGGTGCGGATATGCTCGACGGCTCCGCGCGAAAGCTTCCCCTGGGCTGCCGCCTGTTCGACCATCGCCAACGCATCGTCAAAGCCACCCGTGCTCATTCCGAAACCCTCCTTCGATAAACCTTGCCGCTCATTCTGCCGCACGACGGTCCCGGCGCGAAGGGGCACTCGTGCCGGAGCCCAAACAACGCCAACGCAGGGCAGAGGGCCAAAAGTAAAGAGCAGCGGACGGCCAGCAGAGGGCCAGCGGCGGCAGGCGTGGCGGCGGGTGCGCCGGTGCCATCTGCCAGAGCCCGCGAGGCCCCTCGACCTGCTGCCCTTCGATGGAAAGAAACGGGTTCGCACCCCGAACGCCTTGGTGACTCCTCGCTGCTGCCCCGCCGCCCGGCGCCCCACGTTCAGCCCTCGCGTTGCCGCCACGAAATCTCTTGTGGGCGCCTGAACCCGGGTTTCCCCCACGACCGAGGGGAAGCTAGTTTACTCGGGTTGCAGACACGAAATCCCCTGAGGGGGACTGAAACGCAAC
>JBBIQF010000729.1:0-2427 GCA_037442445.1 Planctomycetaceae bacterium | reverse complement strand
CGACCGTTGCTAGAGGCGGAGCCAACAGGGGGGCGCCGTCCCTAGCCGTCGTGGCCGACCCCCGCGGCGCGGAGCGTAAGGGCCGATGTCTCCAAAAGCTCCTCGGCCGGCACGGGGGCCTTGCCCTCCGGCAGGCCGGCGATCCAGGCGGCCAGCATGGCCGTGTGGCCCTTCTCAGGGCGCCACAGGCGGGTGTGCCGGCGCCGCCCGCCCGGCTCGACGAACTCCAGATAGCGAAAATCCTCCAGCACGGCCGTCGCCCCGCCGGCGTGCACCTCGATCCGTTCCTTGCTGAAACCCGGCGAGCCGGCCGTGGTATAAACCAGGTGGCACGCCGAGCCATCGCTGTACCGCACCAAGAACTGGCCGTCGTCCCGCCCGGAAACCCCGTCGGGCGAAAGCCGGCTCAGTTCGACGGGCGGACTTCCGGTAAGGAACGCGAAAAAGTCGAAGAAGTGGCACGCCTCGCCGACGATGCGGCCCCCTTCGGCCGGATCGGCCAGCCAGTGCTCGGGCCCAATCGGCCCCGCGTTGACCCGGTAGGTAACACTCATCGGCCCGCGCCCCGCCATAAACGCTTTCAGCTTCTGCGCAAGCGGAGCAAAACGCCGGTTAAATCCCACCAAAAGCGGCCCGCCGTGCTGAACAATCGCCTGCCGTACTTGCTCGAGCCCCTCAACGCTAATCGCCAACGGCTTCTCGCAAAACACCGCCTTGCCCGCTTCCAGGGCCTGGCACACCATCGGTGCATGCTGCGAGTGCCGGGTGACGATAAACACCACGTCGGTCTGGTCGTCGGCAAGCACCTCGGTAAGGTCGGTCCCGCACCAGGCGAAATCGTATTTGCGGCCCACCATGCGGGCCGTCACACCCGACGCGCTCACCACCCCCCGGAAACGCACTCCCGGCAATCGCCCCAGCGCCGGCAACAGCACCGCTTGGGCGAAACTCCCCGGCCCGACCAGCGAAATGCCCAAGCCCCCCGCGCGGGCCTTGCGCCCAGCGGCAGGCCGAAGCTCCACCCGCCGGGCCGGCGGCTCCTGCTGCGGATATGTCAGCAGCACCCCCAGGCACGGTTCCCGCCCGCCCACGACCAGTTCAAACGCCTCGGCCGCCTGCTCGATCGGAAAGCGGTGGGTGGTCAGTAGCGCCGGCCGAACCGCCTTCTGCCGCACCAGTTCCAGAAAGGCCACAAGGTTGCGCTGTTCGGTCCAGCGGACGTAGCCCGGCGGATAGTCGCAACCATGCTCCTCGTATTGCGGGTCATACCGGCCAGGACCATACGACCGCGAGACGATAAATGTTAGTTCCTTCTCATAAAACGGTTTGCGGGGGATGTCCATGCCCGTTACGCCCACCATGATCACCCGGGCCCGGTCGCGGGCCACCTGGGCCGCTAGTTCCACCGGCGCGTTGCTGGGCGTGGCCGCGGTGATGATGACCGCATCGGCCCCTAAATTGTGCGTCCAGTGGCGGAGCGCGGCAACGGCCGACTCTCCCGGCCCGACGGCCATGTCGGCACCGCACGCAAGGGCCAGCTCCCGCCGGCCAGGCACGGGGTCCACGCCCGCCACCTGGCACCCCGCCGCGCGCAAAATCTGCACCGCAAGCTGCCCCAAAAGCCCCAGGCCAATAACCACCGCATATTCGCCGAGGCGCAACTCGGCGTTCCGCACCGCCTGTAACGCGATGGCCCCCAGCGTGGCGTAGGCGGCATCTTCCAGGCTTACGCCCTCGGGCACCTCGGCGGCCAGAAGCTCCGGCACCGCGTTATAATCGGCATGGTTGGCCACGCCCGCCCCGGCACAGGCCACGCGCTGGCCCGGCCGGAACCGCTTGACCGCCGTACCCACGGCCACCACCTCACCCGCCGCACTGTAGCCCAAGGGCATCCAGCGATCCAACTGCTGCTGGACGCTCCGCAGCGTGGCCCAAAAACCATCGCGGCGGAGCTTGGCCAGGACTTTCTTGACCAAATCGGGCCTGGCCCGGGCTTTGCCCAACAGGCCCTTGCGGGCAAGCTGGGCCACCATCCGCTCGGTGCCGGCCGAGATGAGCGACGCGGCCGTGCGCACCAGCAGCCGACTGGCCTCCGCCTTCGGCACCGGCACCTCGGCCACCTCCAGCCGCCCGTCACGAATGTTTTGTAAAAGCTGCTGCATTATGGCACACGCTAGCCCGCGACTACGTCACGCACCCTAGAGCCATCACAGTTTCCCCGTCTGCGCACTACCCCTTTCCGCCACGGGGTCCGCTGGCCAGCACGCCCGATCTGCCACCATACCCGCCTTACCTCTCTTAACTGTTGCCGGCCGGACCGTTGCTGTCCGTCGGCTTCCGAGCCTGCACGTAGAGCGAATAGGGGACCTTGGGGTTTTTCGGATCGAGCCACGGCAGCGGCCAAAGAAGCAGAAACAGCGCGATCCC
>JBBIQF010000728.1:0-2435 GCA_037442445.1 Planctomycetaceae bacterium | reverse complement strand
GCGCCGCTGGTGCGGCTGCACTCGTCGTGCTGCACGGGCGACCTGCTGGCGTCGCTTCGCTGCGACTGCGGCGACCAGTTGCATCTGGCCATGGAGATGATCGCGCACGAGGGCGCAGGGGTGCTCGTCTATCTCCCGCAAGAGGGCCGCGGCATTGGATTGGTGGAGAAGATCAAGGCGTACAAGCTCCAGGACGGAGGCTTGGACACGGTCGAAGCCAATCTGGCCCTGGGCCATCAGGTCGATAGCCGCGATTACGGCGTGGGAATTCAAATCCTCAAGGACCTGGGCTTGACCAAGGTCCGGCTATTGACCAACAACCCGAAGAAGACCGACGCCTTCATCTACGGAGGCTTCGATCTCCAGGTGGTGGACCAGGTTCCCATCGTCGGCCCGATCAACGAGTACAACGCCCGGTACATCGCCACCAAGCGCGACAAGATGGGGCACCGGCTGCCGATGGACCTCTGACGGGGTGGGGTTTCGCAAGACGCCACGGCCTTTTTTCTGCGAAGCGCCACAGCCCATCCCAAAAGGAACGATTTGGGCTACCGAGCCCAGGACCGATCGAACGTCGGAAACGGCCCCGAGGTGGGGCGCAGGTGCGGGGCCCCTGAGCGGGGCCCACGAGCCGGGCCAAGAGCCGGGCCCGTAAGGGCCCGGTGGAGCCGGCGGTTGACCAACCCCCGTTTTCAAACGTTTGCCGTGACATGGCGCCTGGGGAGCTACCCGGCTCCACCGGCGGTTGACCAGCGCCCGCAAACGGGCCTATCTTTGGACGCAACCGTTCACGGCCCGGGGCCTTCCGGATGCTCGAGGCGAAAGAGCGTGTAGGGTGCGGCGCGTATCGGAGCGCGGCGGACGCGACGGAGCGCGTCCCTCCAGGTGGAGGGCCACGCTCTGTCGTGGCCGAGGCAACGTCTGTTGCCCGGTAACGTCCCAGGCCGTGAACGGTTACCTTTGGACCCGCACGCCGCGCGCCCGGTTTGCCCCGCGGCAGCATCGGGTGCGAAAAACCAAGATCGATTGGGGTCTAAGCCAACCCCTTCCCAGAGCGGGCCTGCCTTGCGATTTGCAACCAGAAGTTAGCGACTCTGGAGATACTCGACGGCTTTGGCCAACTGGGGATCCACCTCCAGCAGGGAGGGCCGGGGCGACTTCGCCGGGTCGCGCCCCGAGGTTCGGAACACGCCCACTTCGCGGTGCCAGCGGACCAGCCGGGCCAGCGCCGCCCCATCGAGCTTCACCTCGTAGCCCGGGTCGGGCAGTACGCCCCAGGCGGCTTCCGGCCCCGCGTCGCGGGGGCGGTTGATGTCCTTGCCGCTGGGGCGCCAGTAGCTCGATGTCGTCAGCTTCAGCGTGCCGCGCTTGCCCGGCAGCGGGATCAGCTCTTGGACGGTCCCTTTTCCGAAGGTCCGCTCGCCGACCACGATGGCCCGGCCGTGATCCTGGAGGCACGCGGCCACGATTTCGCTGGCGCTGGCCGAATACCTGTTGACCAGCACCGCGATGGGGAACCGGGGATAGTCGCTCTTGGGGCGGGCCTCGATCACCTCGCGGATCACACCATCGCGGAGCCGGATGGTCACGATCACTCCCGACTCCAAGAGCATATCGCACACCTGGACCGCCGCCGGCAAGAGGCCGCCAGGGTCGTCCCTCAGGTCCAGCACCAGCCCGCGTGCCCCGCCGCTTTCCAGCGCGGCAAGGGCTTTGCGCATTTCCTCGGCGGTGCGCTCGCCGAACTGGTTGATCCGCACATAGCCGATACGGTCCGCCCCCTTTAGAAAAAAGTCCCACGAGCCATCGGGCCGGCGGCGGTCGCCCAGCACGCTATCGACCTGAATTTTGGCCCGGACGATGCGGATTTCCTCGGGCTGGGATTCGCCCTCGTGCTGGACCAAGAGCACCACGGGGGTGCCGACCTTGCCTTTCAATACGGCCGAGGCCTCTTCCAGCGACATCCCCTGGGTGGTCCTGCCGTCGATGCGGAGGATGCGGTCGCGGGGGCGGATGCCGGCGGCAAACGCGGGCGTTCCATGCAGCGGGCTGGCCACCGTGAGCTGCTTGGTCTCGGGATCCAGAACGATCTCGATCCCCACGCCGCCGAACTCCTGCTCGATCCCCACACGCAGGTCCTCGTAATCCGGAGGGCTGATGAACAGCGAGTGCTGGTCGCCCAGTTGCGCCATCATGCCCGACAGGGCCCCTTCCAGCAGTTTGTCGCGCCCCACCGGCACCAGGGAGCGGCGTTCGATCTGGTCCAGGGCATAGCCGAGAATCCTGGCGTGGGGGTCGGTCCGCACGTGGCAGGCCAGGGCCACCAGGGCCAGCCCTATCAAGAACCATACATTGCGGCGAGGCATATTTCGGTCTTTCGAGGCATGGAACGTTTTGTTACACGAGCCCGCGCACTTTCTGCCCGTGTATCTTAT
>JBBIQF010000727.1:0-2438 GCA_037442445.1 Planctomycetaceae bacterium | reverse complement strand
AAAACCAAATGACGAAGGCATCCTCAACCTTTCTTTCCGCGCCGGTATATCGCCGAAAAAATCAGATTCAGCTCCTTGGCTTCGCACCACAGCTTGCGCGCTTGCTGGACGGCATCCGGCGCGGCAGCCGCGGCCATGCGAAGCCAATGTTTGGATTCTCGCGATTCGCGTTTGCACAGGCTGATACGGTAACGGAACTCTCTCCGCGATCCTGCATCGTCCGCTTCGCAGTAGTTGGCACCGATGCTCGTAGCCGACGCCACCAACTGCCGAATCAAACCCTCGGTAACCGGGGTGATCGGGAGTCGCCGGGCGAAAGCGATGACTTCTTCGCCGAAACGTGCCGTGCGCTCCTCGAGGTCGTAACGGGGAGGAAAGCCGGCGAGATCTGGGTTCGACATTTGGATTTCGGCATTTGGTTTTTCGTCATTCCGTCATTCGGCCTCCTGCCACCCGTGCGCGTCCCGCACCGCCACCATCACCCGCAGGATGTCGTTCCATGTCTGGGGATTCATCATCACGGCGTTGGGGAACATGCAGCCATCCCAGCAGATGTGGCGGAACGCCCGGGTGGGCTGGCCATCCGGCCCGCGCATCCAGTAGCCGGCGTGCCGGACGATGTCCAGCTTGCCATTGGGGTCATTGGCCTGGCAGTGGCGGCCGGTCTTGTCGTGCGATCCGGAGCCGTGCACCGTGGCGTCGTTCTGCGCGATGTGCAAGTCGATGGTCCACGGGCGGAGGGCGTCGGTGAGCGTCTTGTAGGCTTCGTCGAAGCGCTTTTGGTTGCGCCAGTCGAAATCCTGGGGCAAGATGGCGTCCTCCGGGGCGTTGTAGCCGAGCAGATAGAGGAGCGTATGGGCCATATCGGCCTGGAAGCCCAGCGTCTGCGGGCGCCCCACGCCCTCGAGAATCTGGAGCATCCGCTTCCAACTGTGCATGCCGCCCCAGCAGATTTCGCCCTCGGCCGCCAGGCGCTCGCCGTGGTCCTCGGCGATGAGGCACGCTTCGCGGAAGGTCTCGATGATCCGCCGCTGGTTGCCCTCGGGGTCTTGATACCAGGCCTCGACGCCGGAGGCCGAGTCGATCCGCACCGCGCCGTAGGGCCGGACCCCCAACTCGCGGAGCACCTTGGCGACGCGGCACCCTTTGCGGACCTGGTCGAGGAACTTGCGGCGCTCGGCGGCATCGCCCATGGCCGCCCCGCCCCCGGTGGGCGGCCAGATGGGGGCCACCACGGTGCCGATCTGGAGGTTCCGCCGGGCGGCCTTGTCGGCCAACTCCTTGATGGCATCGTCGCTGCGGACCGTGGCGTCGATATCGATGTGGGGCAAATAGAGGAACAGATCGAAGCCATCGAACTTCTGCCCGCCGACTTCGGCCGCGGCCGTCAGATCCAGCATCGTGTCCAGGTCGATGGGGGGCTCGGCGCCCGGGCCGCCCTTGCCCACCACACCGGGCCAGGCGGCATTGTGCAGTTTGGGAAAGTTGTGCGGATGGGTGTCGCTCATGGGAAATCCTTCACATGCGGAATGTCGGGCTATAACGATCCAGCCGCTGGCGGCATTCTCGTACGCCGGGCGGCACGATTCTCTCGAACTGGGGGACAAGGTTCAAGGCGCTAGTAACAGGCGACGCGTTTCGGATTGCGCAACGGAAGCCTTGGGAGCGCCTTGGCGGCCGGCGTCGTGGGATCAACCGGACGCCAGCCCCGCGGTACGTAGTGCACGCTTCGCCATCTAGTACCTGACCGCTGGCCAGCCTCCATACCGGGCTCTCGGTGGGGATGCCGCTTGCCCTCCTGCACCCGCGGGATGCGGTCGCTGGTCGACATGCTTTCGGCTGGATGGTGTACCTCGCGCTTCTCGGAACGACACGCAAAAACGCTACGGTTGTTTTGGTGTTCTTTTCGAATCACGGCGGGGCGCATTCTCATGGGCCCGAGAGGCCGCGTCCACGAAGGCCCGGATTAGCGAATGCTCGTCCAGGGCGTGCCTTTTGCGGAGCACCAGCGTGACGTCCTCGTGACGAACCCAGGGAAAGGCCGCGCTCCGCTGCACCTCGCGGTACCGGCCGGAGCGGCCAAGGCGGTAGAAATGCACGCGCCGCCCGTCGAACCGCCACACCTCAGGGACACCGATGCGAGCCAGCACGGGCAGCCGCGGCACGGAGGTGTTCGTCACGTCCATTTCGACCACCAGGTCCGGAGGGGGATCCTTCTCGGGGTCGTAACTGTCCTTGCCCCGCACTTCAGGCTCATTGGCTATGTAATACGCCGCATCGGGTTGCACGGCTTTCTGGCTGGCAGCGGCCCGCAGGGTAGTAGAGCCAATGCTCTGGATGGGGATGTCGAGGGCCAAGGCCATGGTCTCAATCATCCGGCCAATAAGCCGGCACACCCAATCGTGGTCTTTCCTAGGGCTCATCAATTACAGGGTTCC
>JBBIQF010000726.1:0-2443 GCA_037442445.1 Planctomycetaceae bacterium | reverse complement strand
CCTCAGTGGGGTGGGTGAGATAGGCGTCCCCGGTCCGGCCCGCGTACACCTTGTAGATGCGGGCCTTCGGGAGCAAAGGCCAGGCCGCAGCGCCGGCCGCCATCGCCTGCGCGGTGGCCCAATGGGCCGCCAACAATGCCCCACCCGCTGCGCCCCCAAGGAACTGCCGACGACTGCAATGACACATGGGAAATCCTCCTGGTAGCGTGGATGCACGAAACATAAGCGGTGCAGTAGGCTTTGATAACCGGCGCCCGCCACCGCGTCAAGCCGCCCGGCCGGCCAATACCGCGAGCCGCAATAGCCCGACCCCTTCGCACCCAAGGGCCCTTGCCGCCGGCCGAGTACCGCCACAGCCCGCGCCAAATATGCCGAACCCGCGGAAAACCTCCACCGGCCTGCGGCGTTTCCGGCGTGGTCGGCGGTTGACAGGCACCCCGCGGCAAACACAATAGAAGGGTGCTGGGGAGGCGACCGCCATGGCGGCTCAACTCGTGGAATCCGCTATTGAAGCCGTGCGCCAAAACGCCGAAGTGGTGCTGGCGGTCGCAGCGGGCTTGGCGATTGCGCTATTGGGGGTGGTTGCGTTTTGGCTGGGAGCGTCTCGCCGTCGGCGGCAGATTGCCCGGCTGGCCGAGGAAAACCGGTCCATGGAGAAATCGCTGGCCCAGGCCCAGGCCGACGGCGCCGCAGCCCACCGCCAACTCTCGGTGCAAGAGGCCGAGCTGCGCCGTTTGGCCACGCAGTTGGATACCCTGCGGGCCAGCGAGGCGGAACTGAAAGCCCGCTTGGAGCAGGCCCAGCGCCACAACGACCAACTCGGCCAGGAGCACGCCGCGCTGGCCGAACAACACCGCGTGCTCAGCGAGGCCCGGGGCCGGCTGGAAGGCCAGGTCCAGACGCTGGGCGAAGAAGTCCATCGGCTGCGTACCGAGGTCGAAACCAAGGCCGAAGAAATCCGCACCCTGCGCCAGGAGTGCGAATCGCTCCGCAAGGCCCAGACGCGGTTGCAGCATGCCGGCCGCCGGGCGAAGAGCCGATTGCTGCGGGCCTTGACACAGTGGCAGTCGGCCGACAAAGAGTGCCTCGCGTTGCGGGAGCGCAACAAGGAGCTGACCCAGCAGCTCGAGGCCGTCGAGAAGTTCGACGGCAAAATCTGGGAACGCCCCCCCACGGGCAGCCCGCCTGCTTTCCTGCCGGCCCAAGATCGCCGGGCACGCATCCTGGCATTCTCGAACCTCAAGGGCGGGGTGGGCAAGACCACGTTGGCGGCCAACCTGGCTGCCATGTTGGCCCGGCAAAGGCGCTGTGTCCAAGGGCAAAGCGACGAGAAGTGCCGAGTGCTGCTTGTGGACCTGGACTATCAGGGCTCGCTTACGTCGCTGTGCCTGATGCCGAGCGACATCGAGCGTGTCCGCAGCGAGAAGCGATTCATGGACCGGCTGTTGTGCCAGGCCGCCCAAATGGGCTGCGCTACCGTCCGCCTGCAAGATTACTACCGGCAGCACGCGGCCGTGCCCGGGCTTTGGATCATCCCGGCCGACGAGAACCTGGCCGAGGTCGAAAACCAGGTCATGGCCCGCTGGCTGGTCAAGCCGGCCGAGGGCGACCTGCGGTTCCTGTTGCGCGAACTCCTCCATGCCTTCGAGGTGGCCCAGCATTACGATTTTGTCATTCTGGACTGCCCGCCCCGCTTGACCACGGCGTGCGTCAATGCGTATGCTGCGGCCGATTACGTGATGGTGCCGGTCATCCCGGATCCCACGTCCACCGAGGCAGTGCCCCGGCAGTTGCGAACCCTTTGCAACCACCGCAGGCACCTGTGCCCGGACCTGGCCGTGCTGGGCCTGGTCGCCAACCGCACTTTTCCGCGGCAGGAAATGATCCGTCGGGAGCGCGAGACCTGGGAAGCGCTGCGGGACCCCTGCCGCGACGTGTGGGGCCGCGAGGTGTACCAGTTCCGCACGTTCATCCGGCAGAAACCCGCCTTCCACGACGCCGCGCGCGACAGCCGGCTGGCCATCACCGATTCCGAAATCGAGGCGATGTTCCGCGACCTGGCTCAGGAGGTTCTGGAAAGGATCGAAATCCATGAAGGTCGGAGACCTGTGTCATTCGCTTGAGGGGCTGTGCCAGTTTCTCGAGAACGCCGGGGCCAAGCAGACGGCCAGCCAGTGGCGGCGGTTGAAGGAGGCGCTGGGGGCATTCGCCGAACCCAGCGTGACCGACTTCTGCGACTTTTTGGTGCGGGCCGAGGAGTATCATCGCACAGGCCAAGTGCCCATGGGCAAAGGCCGGGCCGGCCGGACGCAAAAGGCCGCGGCCCGCTCGCCCGAAAGCCTGGCCCAGGCCATCGCGGAGGTCCAAAAGTTCTACGAAAGCATCCCCCAGCCCGAGGTGACCTACGAGCAAATCGAGGCCGAGATCAAGCGCATCGACCGGC
>JBBIQF010000725.1:0-2449 GCA_037442445.1 Planctomycetaceae bacterium | reverse complement strand
CATTCCCAGCGGGCCCGCTCCAAAGCCGCCCGCGCCTCGGCCAGCTCCGGGCTTTCCGCGCGCAGGCGGTCCCAGGTCTCGTCCCAGTCGAAGGGGGGCGAATCGGGCTGTAAGTTTCCCCGCAGCGGCCGGGGATCCATGGCCGGCTGGCCCAGCACCGCGGCAAGCTGGCGCCAGGCGGCCCGTTGCCGGGTTCGCGATTCGTCGAGGTCCAACCGGGCGCTCTCGTACTCGATGCGGGCCTGGAGCACATCGGCCTCGGCGACCTCGCCGCTGGCCCGCAGCCGTTCCGCCGTTTTCAACAGCTCCTGCCCGATGCGGGCCAGTTCTTCGTGCACATGTACCCGCTGCTGGGCCACCAGCACCTCATAGTACGCCCCGCGCACGTCGTTCAGTACCCGCCAGCGCTGCGCTTCCAGGGCCTGCCGGGCCTGGGCGATCTGGCTCTGGGCCGCCGTACGCCCCAACCGCAACTTCCCGTGGGTTACGATCTCCTGGCGGAAACCCCCTCCCTGAAAACCGGCGAGCCCTTCGTTGCCAACCTCGTCGCCTACGTAGAGCCCAGTGGGGTTCGGATACAACCCGGCTTGAAGCCACTCCCCTTCGGCGGCTCGCACCGCCATCCGGGCCTGCGCAAGCGTGGGGTTCGATTCCAGGGCGATCCGCTCCAGGTCCTCGAGCCCCATGGGGGCCGGGTCCTGCGGAGTCTCCCCGGCCGAAACCTCCAGCCCCCACGCCCACCCGCACAGGCCGATGTCAATAGCCAGCAATATGCTCGCGCCGATCAACAAGAGTCGCTGCGATGGCATAAGTCCCCCACGTGCGGGAATATCCCTCCAACGGCTGCGTGCAATAAGTCGCTGCGCAAAAAAGCGTCCCCGCCAACCCCCGCGATCCACGCCCGCCACGGGACCGCCGCAACTTTTGTCCCAAGGCGCTTCCCTTGCGCAGCCTGTCTATTTGCTTTCCCCTGTGATTTGCATCGGCCAAAGAAGACTCTTCGCTTTGGATCGATCGCGCCAATAATGCCGACCACAACAAACAATAAGAATCGGCGTCCATGATGGGGTGGGCAACGACAGGGCGGCCCAGCCCGCCGCCCGCCGCCATCACCCGCAACGTTTCGGAAGCACCGCGATTTACCCCGCTGGCACCGCCGGGGACGCGGCAGCGCTGGCCGTCGGCGGCCAAGTTGGCCACCTGCCAGTCCATAAAGTAGCCCGCTGGCCACCGAAGGTGGCGTGTGCCAGGCCGAAGGGTCGGCGGTGCCTCGACCACGCTCATCCCGGGCGTTCTGCCCCTGCCCCCGCAGCCACGGTATGCCCTCTGCCTTTTTCCCTGCTTGCAACGCGGCGTGGCGGCAAGATTTCCCCACACTACCCAACTTAACCGCGGCTTTGCGGGGCCGGGCTTAAGCGTCTCGGCGATTAAGTGCCTGGGCGATGCGGCGGGGAAGCTCGGCGGCTTCCAGCGCCTCGATGCCGCCTGGCAGCGCCAGGGACCAATTGGGGCGCTGCCGGGCGGTGGTGCCGGGCATGTTCGGCCGGCGCGCCACGCACAGGGCGTCTTCGAGCGTGGCCAACAGCACCCGGCAAGGGGCCTGGCCCAAGGCGCGGTAGGCGGCTTGGACCACTTCGGCCGGCGCGGCATCCGGGGCAAGAACCAGTGCCCCGGCCAGCCGATCGCGCAGGGCGTCCGTCGCCGCCACGTCTCCCACCCTAAGCGCCTCTTGCTCGGCAGCGTCCTGGCCGCTCCACAACCCGACGACGGTGGGCAGGTCGTGGGTGGTCAGGGCGGCCATGGCCAGCGGCGGGTACGTGGCCGGCGGCGTCTTCTCGAACCAGAACACGCGGAAGGAAAGAACGCCTCGGTCGGCCAGCACGGTCCGCACCCAGGGTTCCACGGTCCCCAGGTCCTCGCCCACGACAAAGGCACCCGCCCGCTGGCTTTCCAGCGCCACGATGGCCAGCATCTCT
The DNA here is from genome assembly GCA_037442445.1 of Planctomycetaceae bacterium. GTDB lineage: Bacteria > Planctomycetota > Planctomycetia > Pirellulales > Thermoguttaceae > JANLFZ01. The sequence continues at coordinate 473 of JBBIQF010000725.1, read as the reverse complement.
TCCGAGGGGTACCGCACATAGGCCCCCCGCTGGGGCCCGAACCCCTGCGGGATCCAGTACAGCCGGAATAGGCCCATCACATGGTCGATCCGCAGTCCTGCCGCGTGCCGCAAAGCCGCCCGGAGCGTTTGGATGAAAGGCCGGTATTCCGCGGCACGCAGCCGATGCGGCACAAAAGGCGGCAGCGACCAGTCCTGGCCCGCAGGGTTGAACAAATCGGGCGGGGCTCCGATGGAACACCCCTCGGCCAGCATATCTTGCCAGGCCCAAGCGTCCGCCCCTCCAGGGTCCACGCCGATGGGCAGGTCGTTGACCAGCCGGATTGTTTCGGCGGCCCGCGCAAGCTGCCTGTCCAGGACCCATTGCACCCACTTGTGGTACGCCACCTCGCCGGCATGGGCTTGGGCGAATCGTTCGACCGCCGGAGACGCCGGATGGCGAAACTCGGCCGGCCAAGTGCGCCAGTCGCCGCT
>JBBIQF010000724.1:0-2461 GCA_037442445.1 Planctomycetaceae bacterium | reverse complement strand
TTGCCCAATGGTGCGCCTAGTATGGCACGCCGCCACGGGGCGGGCAAGGCACCGTATTACCCCACGCCCCGTCCGTCCGGGGCTCGCCCCCGGAAGGTTGACACCGCATTCGGCTCCAAGGCACCGGCCATCGCGGGTCGCCCCCTGCGGCCCACTTGACAACAGCTCGGTTTTGCGGGATGGACTAGAAGCACCCCTTGGGGCCGGGCTATGCTTCGGGAGGTCGTCATGCACCTACAGCCGCCGGTATTGTCGCCCTTCGGCACGAAGTCGGCCGAGCCGTCGCCGGTCAATCGGATGATGGCCGCCTTCGCCGCCGATTTCCGCGATGGCATCGATATCAACCTCGGGGTGGGCTACGTCAACGAGAACACCATCCCCGCCGACCTGATCCAGGAAGCGCTGGCGGCGGTGCTGGCCAATCCGCACAAATATCGGCTGGCGCTGAATTACGGCGGGCCGGCCGGCTCAGACAATCTGCGGCAATCGATCCGCCGCTACTACCTCCAGCACCACGTGGGGGGACTCGATGAGGAGGTCCTCCGGCGCAACGAGGTCCTTATCGGCCCCAACGGCGCGACGAGCCTTTTGGACGGCATCTCCCAGGTGGTGGCCCCGGGCATCGTGGTCACCACCGACCCCATGTACTACATCTACTGCAACTGTTTGGAGCGCCGCGGCTTCGAGATTCTCGCCCTGGCCGAAGACGCCGAGGGAATGGATCCGGACCACGTGGAGCACGTCTTGCGGCAGCTAGGCCCGCGGCGTGCGGACATCCGCTTCTTCTATCTGGTCACGGTGAATAACCCCACGTGCCGCATCCTTTCCAACGCCCGGCGGCAACGCCTGGTGGAGATTGCCGCGCGGCTTTCGCGGGATTTGGGCCGGGCGGTCCCCCTGTTCTTTGACACCGCCTACGAACTGTTGATCCACGATCCCCAGGTCCAGCCGCCGCAGTCGGCCCTGAAGTTCGACGAGTTGGGCATCGTGTACGAGATCGGCACGCTTTCGAAAATCCTGGCCCCGGCGCTGCGGGTGGGCTACATCATCGGCCGCGATGGCCCTTTTCTGCGGGCCTTGGTGCAGAAGACCAGCGATGCGGGGTTCAGCGCGCCGCTGGTCACCCAGGAGATCGCCAGCTACCTGTTGGATCACCATGCGGCCGGCCAGGTGGCCCGGGTCAACCAGGGGTACCGGCATAAAGCCCTGGCCACGCGGCAATGGATCGATGCGGAGCTTGGCCCGTGGCTGGCCGACTGCGCGGGCGGGCAGGCCGGCTTCTACTTCTATCTCACGTTTGCCGACGTGGAGACGCACGAGCGCTCGGCGTTTTTCCGCTCCCTGGCCCGGACCACGGGTTGCGAAGCGATCGACGGCCCGCGCCATGCGCGCAAACCCCGCGTGGTGTATCTGCCCGGCGAGTTCTGCGTGCATCCGGCAGGGCAGTTGGTCGCAGCGGGGCGAAGGCAACTCCGCCTCTCGTATGGTTACGAAGAACTGCCGCGCATCCAGCAGGCGATCGCACTGCTGGCCGAAGCCGCCCAAGCCGTCTCTCACAAGAACGGGCCGGCCGGCCTTGCATAGCGGGCACGCCGAGGGGCGCCGTTTCTGGGCGGCGATGCGTCGGGCCGCGAGCCTGCCAGCAGCCTGCGCCCGGCACGCGGGCGGGCCTTTCAGTCCTCGGGCAGCGGGTAGCCGTAGCGCTCGAAGTAGAACGCCCAGCGGGAAGCGATTTCCCGCCGCAGCGGTGCCGGGATGTCGTAGCGGTTGCGTTTGTAGCCCGCCTGCGCCGCCAGATATTTCTCGATGCCCGGCCGGGCCGGTTCAAAGTCGCCCAGGCGCAGTTCCTCATACACGCGCCGGATTTCGCCCAGCGGATCGGCCACCAGGGTTTCGTACCGCACCTCGCACAATTGCCCAGGCGGAATGAGGCCCCGGTCCCGCTCGAAGGCCTCGTACATCCGCACCAACCCGTCAAACACCCGCTCTTCCAGGTCCCGATAGTGGGGGGTCTGCAAGCCCTGGTCTCGGTAAAGCCGTTTCCAAAGGTTGACCGTCGAAGCGAACAGCACCACCGGATCGCGGCAGATGTGCACGAATTGCGCCCGCGGGAAGAGTTCCAGAAGCACCCTGACCCGGCCGGTGTGAGGCGGCGACTTGAGCACGATCCGCCCCGGCCGTGTCAGGTTTACGCATTTCAGAAACCACAGGAGCTTTTCCTTCCACAGAGCCAACTGGGCGGGCGGCACCCCGTCCAGAGTCAAGTACTCGATGTCGTGCGGCGGCTGGTTGGGGAACGCCATGCTGAGGTAGGGCGAAGGAAGGCCCATGTTGCACAGCGCGAACTCGTCCTCTTGGGGGTGGCCCCATCCCACGGGCATGTTATCCATGGGCCGCCGCATGGGCATAATGACGTTCAAGATAGGGGGCAGCACCCGCCCGGTGAGCACGAAGTGGTTGG
>JBBIQF010000723.1:0-2468 GCA_037442445.1 Planctomycetaceae bacterium | reverse complement strand
AGGCCCAGCATGGCCTCGCAACCCAGGACTTGGCGGTTCAGGTCCGGGGACGCCAGTTCGCCGCCGTGGGCGAGGATGATTCGGCCGACGCCGGCCATGGCCAGGGCCAGGGCCGCGGGCCCCCCCATGCCCCCCGCCCGCGTCACCAACACGGCCGCCTGCTTCAGCCGCGCCTGCCCCTCGCTCGTTAGCGCACCGGCGCCGATCTGCCGGCTGTACCGCTCCAGCTCTTCGGCGGTGAGACAAAGGGAGGAAGACGTAGCCATCGGTTTTCTGCACCCCGCGGGCAGGTCCGTGCGAGAGATCGTCCCTATCGCTAAATCATTGTTCCATGCCGGGCCGGAGGATTCCACCACCCCGGCGGCTTTTCGGGGTACGGCGGCAGGGCAGGGTGTGCTGGCCAGGCGGAAACTCGGGGCGGAAACCCGGCCGGCGGCCGTGCCTTGGCCCCCCCGCGCCGCGAGGCTTGCGCATCGCGAGCCGCGAGGTGTTTGCGATGGCGCGCCGCGAGCGTTGGCTTCCGGCCGCACGAGGCTTGTGTGCCCGCGCGCAAAGCGTCTTGCGCAAAAGCGACTTGCCTTGCCCAGGGGCAAGTGGTTCAATGCGCAAAAGGGGCTTAAGCGAGGACCTTGCCCATGATCGATGCGGAATTCGCCGCCAGGGAAGGGATTACCCTGGTGTTTGTGGCCGACCAGCGGCCCTTTCGCTACACGGGCGGCTCCGGCATCGTCAATCGGTTTTGCGTGTTGCAGCCCTTGATGACCCTGGAGGGCGACCAGGTCGATGCCAGCCGCCAGGGGTTCCCCAATCGTGCCCGGGTGTGGTGGATGCTCCGCGACGACATTGCCGAGGAGTCGGTGGTGCCCGGCTCGTTGTGGACCGGCCGGATCGAACTGGCCGCCAAGTGGGAGCCCAAAGACCCCGAGTCGGACAAGTACCAGGTCAAGGTGCGGGACATCCAGCCCGGGGGGCAGGAGCTGATCGAGATTCTGCCGGTGGCTGCCCCGGAGCCGGATCTGGCGTATTTCCAGCGCGGCAAGCGCCTGGACTGGCCCCGGCCCACGACGCCGCAAGTCATTTTGCGGGGGACCCAGATGGTGCTGGGGCCGCTGAAGGCCCGCTGGCTGCCGGAGCACCGGCAGTTGGAGTTTTCGGCGATTTCGGCCGGCAACCCCGAGGTGTTGCGCGTGCCGGTCGAGCGCTTCGCCGAATTAGTGCGCGAAGAGCATTTCAAGATCACGCTCAACGAATACGATCCCCAAAGCGGCAAGAGCACCATGGGGGTGCGCCTGACGCGCCAGGCGTGGCTGCCGCTGGACAAGCTGCGGGCGGCCGGCGAGACGCTCGATGCCTCGACCGATGCCCAGGTGCTCAACTGGGCGATGAAGCGTTACCGGGTGACCCACGCCCAGGCCGAGCCGGTCAAGAAGTTCTTCGCCCGCATTGCCGAGGATGACGCGGGCGCCGACGACCGCCTGGTGGCCTCGAAGCTCCAGCGCCTCCGCGAGCTGGAACGCGATGCCCAGCGGGTGCTAGACCTGGGCGAGAAGATCGCGGAAGTGGTGGCCCGCACGCCCGCCTTCGAGGAACTGGTGCGCCGGCATCTGGACGCCATCGTGGCCCAGGAGATCGGCAAGCAGGTCGCCTTGCGCCAGGAGGAAATCCGCCGACGCATCCAGGCCGAGGAAAAACAGCTCGAAGCGGTGCAGGCTGCGCTGCGGCGCCTCTCGGCGGAATACGAGAAGCGGGCCGCGGCCCAGGACGAAGAGTTCCGCGCCCGCTGGGAGGACCGCATCCGCCAGCTCGAACAGCGCGAGCGTGCGGTCCAGGAGCGGGAGCGGGCCGTCGCCCAGCAGGAAGAGAGCATCCACCTTCGGCTGGAGCGCGTCATCGAGCGCTACCAGAAGGAGGCGGCCCGGGTGGGCGACGATCTGTTGGTCCAATGGCCCATCCTCCGCCGCATGGGCCTGGGCGCGGGGGCCTCGGCCGAACCCTCTGCCGACGGCGAGCCGGCCGAGTTGCGCCTGCCCTACTGGCTGAAGGAGGAGCCCTCGGCCACGCCGGAAGAGCCCATCGACGAGGCGACCTTCATCGCCCAGTTCCAGCGGGTGGTGGAGCGGCGGGGGTTTTCGTTCCATCTGGAGGACCTCCTCAATTTCCACGTGTGCGTGAAGATCGGAGGGCTGTGCGTGCTGGCCGGCCCCAGCGGCACCGGCAAGAGCAGCCTGCCCCGGCTGTACGCCGAGGCCCTGGGGTGGAAGAACCGCTACCTTCAAGTCCCGGTGCGGCCCGATTGGCTGGACGACCGCGATTTCCTGGGGGCCTACAATGCGCTTGCGCGGCGGTTCGAGCCGGCCACGGCCGGGGTGGCCGACCACCTCATCGCCGCCATGCTCGCCCAGCAGCGGGGCCTGGGCGATATCTACCTCATCTCGCTGGACGAGATGAACCTGGCGCGGGTGGAACAC
>JBBIQF010000722.1:0-2474 GCA_037442445.1 Planctomycetaceae bacterium | reverse complement strand
CCTACGCATCGAGCTACGGCTTGGGCGCCGGCTTCTTTTTGGCCTGCAAGGCGGCGCGGAACACCTGGAGTTCTTTGGCCAGAAGGCCCGAGTGGGGTTCGAGCTCGACGGCCTTGGTTTGCACGCGTACGGCCTCTTCGAGTTCGCCGCGGGCGAAGTGGACATGGGCCAAGGTATCGAGATAGGCGGCGTTGTTCGGGCTGAGTTCCAGCGACATGCGTGAGAACTTCAGAGCCTCGTCCAGGTTTCCCTCGGTATTGGCCACCAGCCAGGCGTACTGGTTGTAGGCATTGGCATTGCTGGGGTCCTCGCCGATCTCCTCTTTGATGCGGGCGGCGGCTTTTTGGACCATCCGGGTGGCCCGCTGCCGGTGTTCGGGCGTGGCACCGGGCAGGCGGTAGAAAGCGATCAGAGCATCGACTTCGCTGGGATCGGCCCGCAAGGCCTCTTCCAGGTGGCGGGCCTCGGCGTCCCGATCGCCCTGTTCCTTGGCCTGGCAGGCGCGGAAGTAATGCATGCGGGCCATCATCCCGTAGCGGCGGCGGCCTGCCACCTCTTCCTGGCGGAGGGTGCGCTGGCTGAAAGCCTCCAGGGCATTTTGCAGGGCCTCGGCCGCAGCTTGGTGATTCCCTTGGTCGTGGAACATTTCGGCGAGGCTGCTGAGGCCGATCACCCGGGCCATCGGCAGGCCAGCGTCGGCCACCTGGCGGAACTCGGCTTCGGCCCATTTGAACTGCCCGCGCCGCCACAGCGAGCGCGCCGTGTGCAAGTGGGCGTTCAGCCGGGGGAGGTCGCTGCTGGGGCTGAGCTGGCGGGCTTGCTGGGCCGCCTGCTCCGCCCGATCGGCCTCTCCCTGTGCGGCATAGGCCTCGGCCAGGCGGTACATCAGCGACGCGACAATAGCGGGGCTCGAGGCCTGCGGGTCGCGGAGATAGGCCACGCGTTCGGCCTCGACGCACTGGGCCCAGGCGGCCAAGCGCCCTTTCGGATCCTCGCGAAGTTCGAGGTACGCCAGCAGCCACTGGGCCGCTCGCCGGCGGCTGCTGGCCAGTTCCCTGCGGAGGATTTCGGCCTGCCGGGCCTGGCCTGCCGGGTCCAGCGGCCCCTGGTCCAGGATTTCCAGGGCGGCCCAATTCGACAGCAAGACGCTCCGCTCGAACTTGACCAGCCGGCACAAGGCCGGCAATCCCGCGCAGTCCGGCTGGCGGGCCAATTGCTGAATGCGGGTCAATCGCTCGCCGGTCGGCTGTGCGTCGTATGCGGCGAGCAACTGCTTTACCGCGGGGGGGTCTTCCGGCTGCTCATAATGCTGCCGCAGGGCGCGCAAGAGCATTTGCGCCCGGCGAGCGACTTCCAAATCCGGGCTCTCGGCCGCCTCTTCCAAAGCCTCGAAGGCCCGGAAGCCCCACCGCTCCAACTCCTCCTCGGCGTGCTGCCGGACGGCATACTCCGGATGCCCAAGGCGCTGGACCAACTCCCGCAGTTGCTCGGGGCTGGGGGCCGGGGCTTGCGCGGGCGCCGGCCCGACGGGCGCCAAGAGCACCAGAAACCACAGTCTCGCCAGCACACCGGCCATATGTTTTGCTCCCAATGCCAGTTATTTCAAGATTTCAAGATATCCCTCCGGCGCCCCGCACGGAAGCAGAAATCTCGAGAAAGCCTGCGACTTGGGGGAGGCAACCGGGCGCTAGTGTGCCGGCGGCTTATCCGGGGGCACCCGCTGCGCCAGCCGCTGGGTGATCGGGAACATCGAGATACGGAACCGGGTGCAGCCATAAGGGACCAGGGTAATGGGTTCCGGCCGGGTCGGGGCTGCGACGGGTTGGGGCGGAAGGCGCGGGGCTTTGGGATCGGGGTTCCAGTCGATGGGCACGGCGTTGGCCCGCAGGCGCAGCGGAGCGTCCAAGGGCCAGTTCCAGCGCGCGGGCAGGGGGGTGCGAACCACGGCGATTTCCGCTTCCGGTCGCTCGGCGGCCAGGTCAAGCGCATAACGCCATTTCGCCTGGGGATCGGGGGTGTTCAGATCATGGAGTTCGGCAATGGGCAGGGCGAAAAGGAGCGGCCCGTAAGACACTGCGGCCCAGGGGGCGCCTTGGGCATTGGCATCGCGGCCGGTCTGGATGTGCACGCGCATCGGGAACCGCAACCGAAGGGTGTCGCCTGGCTTCCAAACCCGGTGGATGCGCACGAAGCCGCGGGAGTCGGGCGTGGCCGCAAGCGGCCAGTCGCCAAGCCGCACCTCAGGCGCGGCGCACCATCCTGGAATGCGGAACGAAAGCGGAAACTCGGCCGCCCGCTGAGGGACCACCCGGATTTCGATCACCTCGTCGAACGGATAATCGGTGCGGCAGACCAGTTCGACGGGAACCCCTTCACCTGCGACCGCCGCGACCTTGCACGGCCAGTAACACACTGCAGCTAGGCCGTTGTCGTAGGTGGCCATCCACATGTGCATCACGTAGTTGGGGACCACG
>JBBIQF010000721.1:0-2485 GCA_037442445.1 Planctomycetaceae bacterium | reverse complement strand
GGCGTCCGCACCTTCAAGCCAATCCAAGCCGGCAATCACCCCGCCGAAGCCACAAGTCGCTCCGGGAAAGCCGGCCCCCGAAGCCAAACCCGCAGCCGCGCCTGCCGAAACCAAACCCGCAGAGAGCAAAGCCGCGGAAGCCAAACCGGCAGAAGCCAAGCCCGGCGAAGCCAAATCCACCGAGGGGTTGAAGCCGGCCGCGCCCAGCCCCTTGCCCGCGGGCCAGCCCCGCCGCTTGGCGCCTGGTGTGCTGATTACCATTCCGCCGGACCTCCAGGTTGCCGACACGGTAAGCCGCCACGATGTGGTCGAGCTTTTGGCGGTGGACACGAAGTTCGACTGGGCCAAGGATGTCGCCTTTCGGCGCGACATTTTCTGCCTGGAGTTCCAATTCAAGCCCGTGCGGGTCATCGCGGTCGATTTGCCGCAGCCCAGCGGGTTGTTCCAACGCAAGCTGGTCTGGTATCTGGTGTATTGCGTGACCCACTCGGGCAAGGTGCTCCATCCCGCGCCGGCCGAGGACGGGTCGTATGAGGTGCAGGAGGTGGACCAGCCGGTCCGCTTCGTGCCGGAGTTCGTGCTCGACTGCCCGCGGCTGAACAAGCGGTATCCCGATCGGGTGATCCCGGTGGCGTTCCAGCGAATTGTGCAGCGCGAGGATCCCAACCAGCGGTTCTATAACACCGTAGAGATGGTCCGGGAGCTGAAGCCTGGCGAAAGCGTCTGGGGGATCGCGACCTGGGAAGACATCGACCCGCGGGTAGACCGGTTCTCGGTGTACGTCCATGGGCTGACGAACGCTTACCGGTGGGAAGACGCGGAGCCGGTGCAGCCGAACGACAAGCTGGGCAAGGGGCGTACGTTGTACCGCAAGGCGCTGCAACTGAACTTTTGGCGGCCGGGGGACGAGTTCGAGCGCCAGCCTACGGAGGTGGAGGCGGAAATCCGCTTTGGATGGCCCGGCAAGCCCGCCTACCAGTGGGTGTTCCGGCCTTTGGGGTCCTAGCGATTGACGGGCGGGGGCGGCGCCGGTAAAAACAGGTTTTTCGGGAAGGGGGTTTCCCTCCGAAAGGAGTTGGCAATGGCACATAAGAAGGGACAAGGTTCCAGCCGCAATGGCCGCGACTCGGCCGGCCAGCGCCGCGGGGTAAAGCGGTTTGGCGGCCAGTGGGTGCGGGCGGGCCATATCCTGGTCCGGCAGGTGGGCAACAAGTTTCACCCCGGAAAGGGGGTTGGCCAGGGCAAGGACTTTACCCTGTTCGCGCTGGTCGATGGTTTTGTGAAGTTCGATCGGGGCGGACGGCGGGTCCATGTGTTGCCCCAGCGCTAGTGGCAGGCCAGGGGTTTCTGGGGTCCGCCGCCCTGCGGCCCGACGGGGATGACCTTCGCGGTTGTTCCCGTTTTTGTTTGCGCCACGCTCGAGCATTTTTCCGAGCCGCCCCCCGTGACACGCTCCGAGGGGCAATCGTAGCAAGACCGGGCCTCGTGCCGCGAGCCGATGGCTGCCATGAAGATTCGGTGGATCAATGCGGACAAGCCAGACCGTTGGAAGGCGGACATCGCGGCCTCAGTCGACCGTTTCAACCAATGGTTCATGAAGTTTGCGCCGGAGGCATTTCGGTCCACACGAGTCGAGGCGACCCAACGCGTGAAGGCGGCCCTGAGGGCAACGAACGATTTGCGGACTTTGAATCCCGGCACGCTGGAGGCGAACCCGGCCGTGCTGTCGGTGCTCCGCATGTGCACGGTCCCGCCGCTGGCCGCCGACCGGCTGGTCGGCCTGGCCGATGTGAGCAGGAATCTGATCGCCCGCATGGAAAAGGGTAAGCTGCCCACCCGCATGAGGGCCGCTGCGTTGCAGGCCGCGTTGGGCAACATATGCCGTATCATCGCGCGACTGCTGGACCGCGATATCTTTCCCTGGCTGGACCATGGGACCCGCCCAAGCGAGGCCCAGCGTGACCGGGCTGCCACGGTTATTGCCGATCGGCTGTGCAGCGCTGTGGCGAACCCCATCGTCCGGAATGCTCACGAGCAACGCCAGCTTGCGCTGATCGGCGAGTACCTTGATCAGCGCGGCTATCGCAAGCAGGCACATCCATCTGGCAGGCCGCTTTCGGAAATGGAAGCAGGGACATATGCGTTCCGCATGAATGTGCCTGCCGGGCAGGCGCGCAGGGTCAACATTGCCATCGATGTCGCGGTCCAGCCGAAGCGGCGCCGCAAGGACCGTCTGCCGATCCTCATCGAGGCCAAGTCCGCGGGCGATTTTACCAACACGAACAAGCGGCGCAAGGAAGAGGCAACCAAGGTCCACCAGTTGCGGGCGGCCTACGGAGAGACGTTGACGTTCCTGCTGCTGCTTTGCGGCTATTTCGGCACCGACTACCTTGGATACGAGGCCGCCGAGGGGATAGACTGGGTGTGGGAGCACAGGATCGAGGACCTGGCGGCATTGGGGTTATAAGAATGATGTTGGCCGGAT
>JBBIQF010000720.1:0-2485 GCA_037442445.1 Planctomycetaceae bacterium | reverse complement strand
AAGCGTGCGTTCCGCACACGCGCCCTTTTTTCATGCTACCACCCCTGGCGCGGCAGTCAAATCGCCGACGAGCCTCGGGGCACAAGGACCTGGCGGACTAACCCTTCGTCCACCCCGCTCACCAGTTCGACATGGCCCAGCCGGCTCGGCAGCACGAACCGCAACTGGCCACGGGCCGCCTTCTTGTCGTGCCGCATGGTGCGGAGCGCCTCGTCGGGGTCCAAATCCGGAGGCTCGGCAGGAAGGCCCAGGGCCGAAAGCAACCGGTACTGGCACTGGGTCACGTCGGGCCCGATGCGCCCCAACAGTTCGGCCAGGCGCGACGCGCAGACCATGCCCCTGGCCACCGCCTCGCCATGGAGCATCTGCCCGTACCCCGAAAGCGTCTCAAACGCATGCCCGAACGTATGGCCATAATTCAGCACGGCGCGCAGGCCCGTCTCCTCCAGTTCGTCCTGTTGGACGATATCGGCCTTCAGACGGCAGCAGCGGGCGATGACCGGCGCCAGCACCCCGGCATCGCGGCCAAGGAGCCTCTCGGCGTGTTGCTCTAGGTAGGCGAAGAAATCGGCATCCAGGATCACGCCGTACTTGACCACCTCGGCCAGGCCCGAGCGGTACTCGCGCTCCGGCAACGTGCCCAGCGTTTCGGTATCGATGAGCACGCCCCGCGGCTGCAAGAATGCCCCGACCATGTTCTTGGCCTCGGGCAGATTGATGCCCACCTTGCCGCCCACCGAACTATCGACCTGGGCCAATAGCGAGGTGGGGACCTGGAAAAACGTGATGCCGCGGGCATACGTGGCGGCGACGAAGCCTGCCAGATCGCCGATCACTCCGCCCCCCACGGCCACGATCGCCGTCTTGCGATCGGCCCCCAGCTCCAGCATCTTCTCCCACAAGGCCACCGCCGTGCCCACCGACTTCGAGGGTTCGCCCGGCTCGACCACCACCAGATCGACGGAGATTCCGTTTTCGGCCAGGGCTTCGGCCACGGCCAGCCCGTGCGGTGTCTCGACATTGGCATCGGTAATGACGACCGCATGGGAGAGACGGGCCCGGTGTTGGAAAAACGCGGCGGCCTCGCCGAGAATCCCCTGGCCGATGGCGATGTCGTAGCTTCGCGGGCCTAGCTCGACGCGGAGGGATAGGCCGGGCAGCGTCATGGCGTGCCCCCGGAGACGGGCGCCGACGGCTGGCTGGTTTCGGCCGTGTAGCGCGCCACGTCCTCGGCCGTCACCGTGATCCGCCGGCAAAAGCCCGTGTGCAACCGCACGTACTCCACCTGCGACGCCCGGCGCGGGTCGGCGTGCAACCGGGCTTCCAGACGCTGGCGCTCTTCCGGCGGCAGTTCGGGCACGTCCTCGGGCCAAACGGTCACCATCTCCACCACCAGGGCCTCGCGATAAGGATCGATCTTGTCCGCCATGGTGTGTTCCCCGAAGGTGCGGCGTGCAATCGGAGGCGGTCCCGCACCGCCGGCCGATTGCGAGAACCTCGGCCCTCCGTGCGCCCGGCTCCATGTTGCCCTCATTGTAATCGCTGGCCACCGGCGCCGACAATCGCCCGGCACGCCCCGCCGGTTGGCCCACCGATGACCGCGTGGGCCGGGCGCGCCGAGCCGCGTATGGCGGAAAACCCTCTTACGCGGCCCGAGCCGGCACCCTCGCCGGCAACCCTTCTCACGCCCGTTCAAACGGAAAGGCCAGCACCTGGTCCAGCCTGGTAGCGCCCACGGCCAGCATCACCAGCCGGTCGAACCCCAGCGCGCAGCCGGTACACGGGGGCAACCCCGCTTCCATGGCCCTAAGCAGCCGGCTTTCCTCGGGCAGCGGCTCTTTGCCGTCGCGCGTGCGCCAGAGGTTGTTCCGCCGGATGCGATCGCGAAGCTCCTCGGCCGAAAGCAACTCGTGGTAGCCGTTGGCCAGCTCGATGCCATCCACATAGAGTTCGAAGCGCTCGGCCACCGCAGGAGGCCCGGGGCGCAGGCGGGCCAGCGCGGCCTGGCTGGGGGGATAGTCGTACACGATGGCGGGCCGGCCCCGGCCCAGATGCGGCTGGACCCGCTCGGCCACCAACAGGTCCAGCCAGCCGTCGCGGTCGTCCGGCGCCAGACTCTCGGGAATGGCTATGCCCAACGCCTTCGCGGCACCCCGCAACTCGTCGGCGCTGCAAACCAGCGGGTCCACGCCGGCGTACTGCCGGAACGCCTGGGCGTAGGGGAGCCGTTCGGCGGGGCCCCGGTCCAACAGCGCCTGGCACAGATCGTCCAGGAGCTGCATCCCCCGGTCCATCGAGTCCCCCACCCGATACCACTCAACCAAAGTGAACTCGGGGTTATGCAGCGGCCCGCGCTCTCCGCGGCGCAAGACGTGGCAGACCTGGTAGATGGCCGTGGCCCCGGCGGCCAGCAAACGCTTCATGCCGAACTCGGGCGAGGTTTGAAGCCAAAAGCGCCGCGGCGCCTGGCCGGGGCCGGCCGGCG
>JBBIQF010000719.1:0-2496 GCA_037442445.1 Planctomycetaceae bacterium | reverse complement strand
GATATCTACAGCACGTTCTTGCAGCGGAGCCACGACCAAATTTTCCAGGAGGTGGCCCTGCAAAACCTGCCGGTAACGTTTTCGCTGGACCGGGCGGGCCTGGTGGGCCCCGACGGCCCCACGCACCACGGGGCGTTCGATTTGGCGTACCTTCGGCCGTTCCCCAATCTGGTGGTCATGGCCCCGGGCGATGCCCGCGACCTGGAGACGATGCTGGAGTTCGCCCTGCGCCTGGATGCCCCCGCCGCCTTGCGGTATCCCAAAGCCCCGGCCGAGCGGTTGGACCGGCCCGAGACGCCCGTGGAACTCGGCCGCTCCGAGGTCTTCCACTGGGGGACCGACGGCATGATCGTGGTCTGCGGGGCCCTTTTGGCGGCGGCCCTGGGGGCGGCCGAGCGATTGCAGGCCGAGGGGCTGGACATCGGCGTCATCAACGCCCGGTTTGTCAAACCCCTGGATGCCGAGACCATTCTCCGCGCCGTGCGGCAATCGCCCGTGGTGCTGACCGTGGAAGAGGGGTGCCTGATGGGCGGTTTCGGCAGCGCCGTGCTCGAGGCGGCTTGCGACGCGGGGGTCGATACCAGCCGCATCCGCCGCCTGGGATTGCCCGACCGCTTCATCGAGCATGGCGAGCGCAACGAACTCCTGGCCGGACGCCGCGGGCATCGCCCGAACGCTGCGAGAAGCCCTGGGTGCCCGGCGGCCCGTGGTGCGGGCCAGCGGCGTGCGTTCCGGCGAGCGGCCCCAGGTGATGGCCTGAAAGTCAGGCGTGCTGCGGCCGGCCGCTTTGGCTCGGTCCCTCGCCTTCTGCTTTTACCACGTGGCCAGGGGATCTTTGGTCGAGCCCTCGGCGGGATCGGTTCTGGCGCCGGCGCCAGCGCGCGGCTTCTTTCGCCCTGGCATGCTCACAACCGGGCGAACGGATTGTACCGCTTCTCGTAGCCCACGGTGGTCGCGGGCCCGTGGCCGGGATACAGGACCGTATCGTCCGGCAAGGTGAATAGCGTGCCATGGATGTGGCGGATCAGTTGTTCGGCATCGCCGTCGGGGAAATCGGTCCGCCCCACACTTCCGGCAAAGATGACGTCGCCCACAAAGGCCACAAAAGGCCGCTGGCCCTTCCACAGGTACACGACATGGCCAGCCGAATGGCCGGGAACTTCTAGCACGTGGAAGTCGAACCCTGCTGCGGAGTACACATCGCCGTGCTGGACGAGGTGGTCGGCCGGCGGACTGGTCACAAAGAACCCGAACAGCGCCGAGAGGTTCTTGGTGGCATCCTCCAGTTTGAGGCTATCGCCGCGGCCGATGACGATGGGGCACTGCGGCCAGCGGTGCTTGAGCTGGCCGCAGCCGGCGATGTGGTCCGCATGTCCGTGGGTCAGCAGGATGGCCGCGGGCACCAGTCCCGCCCGCTGCAGGTAATCTTCGATCTGCTCGGGCTCCATTCCGGGATCGAGCACCACGCAATCGGTGCGCGGGCGGAGCCGGGCCACAAAGGTGTTCTCCTGGAAGTCCTGCGAGACGATGGTCACCAGTTCGAGCGGCGAATCGGCCACGAAACGAAGTCTCCGAAGCTGGGCAACTTGGGCAGGAACGCTCGGTGGCGGCTGCCTTGGCAAAGCAAATAAGCGGGCAAAAATGAATCGCTGCGGGCAGCCGCACCGAAACATTGTAATTATGCCGGCGCATTGCTGCGATAAGTGATTGGGGCCCCCGTGTCGATCGGCAACCTGCGCCCGCAGGTGGCCGAGGCCGGCGCCGCTGGCAATGCCGCCGGCGCTTTCGAGATGGAAGCGTGTGGTTTTGGAATACGGGCCCAGGTGGAACTCAGGAGCGGTCGCAGATGCCTGGGAATGCTTTGGTTTTTTCGCGGAGGCGGTTTTGCGGGCTGGCCCTGCTGGCCGGCGCGATGATGGCGGTCGTGAGACCGGCGTGGGCCGACCCGCCGGGCGATGCCCCGGCGGCCGGTCCCGGCTATCGGGTGGCCGAACGCTCGCTGCCGGTCCATGAGGCCCGTGCCATGCTGGGCCTGACCCAACCCAACGAGCACCCGCTGATGCCCACGCTCCGCTGGGCCCGCGCCGGGCTGCGGGAGGCCGAGAAGATCAAGGACTACTCGGCCACCGTGGTCAAGCGCGAGCGGATCGACGGCAAGGTGGGCGAGCCCGAATACATGTTCGTCAAGATCCGCCACAAACCCTTCAGCGTGTACATGCTTTTCCTGGCCCCGCCCAGCCTCAAAGGCCAGGAGGTCATCTGGATCGAAGGGGCCAACAACGGCAAGATGTGGGCCCACGGCACCGGCTTCCGCAAGGTGTTCGGCACGGTGGAATTGGACCCGGCCGGCCCCATCGCCATGAAGGGCAACCGTTATCCGGCCACCGAGATCGGCATCCTCAACCTCACCGAACGGCTGATCGAGGTCGGGCTGCAAGACTGCCAGTACGGCGAATGCGAGGTGAAGGTGATCGAGAACGCCAAGATCAACAAGCG
>JBBIQF010000718.1:0-2499 GCA_037442445.1 Planctomycetaceae bacterium | reverse complement strand
ACAGCAGATTGCCTTCGCCCCACACGGTGCGGAGCAGGATTTCCAGGCACCGCTGGATCGACTTGAGCTGTTCGTTGGGCTTCCAGGCCCACTGCTGGCAAAGGGTCATGCACGTTTCCCAGGGGCGCTGGCGGTTGAAGGCCCCGATCTGCTGCTCCGGCGTGTCGAAGTCGCCCACCCGGTCGGGCCCCTGGATGGCCCCTTTGCCCTTTCGGCCTGTATCGACCCGGTTGTTAATGATCAGGTCCGGCTGGAGCAGCCGCAGGTCGCGGTACAGGGACAAACCGTGGTCGTGCGTCCACGGCTCTTCCCAGCCGCCGTCGAACCACATGACGCCCAGCGGGCCGTACTTCTGCACCAGTTCGCGGGTCTGGTTGTGGAGGTACTCGACGTAGCGCTCCATGCGGGCGTTGGGCTTTTTGGTCCTTCCGCCGGGCGAGCCCAGGGGATAGTCCGGATGCCTCCAGTCGCAAATCGAGTGGTAGGTGCAGAACATCACGCCATGGCGCCGGCACGCCTCGGCCAGTTCTTTGAGCACATCGCGCGCAAACGGCGTGGACATGATGTCGTAATCCGTGTAAGCCGAATCCCAAAGGCAGAAGCCGTCGTGATGTTTCGAGGTGATCACCAGATACTTCATGCCAGCGGCCTTGGCCAACTCCACCCACTGGTCGGCGTTGAACCGGGTGGGATTGAACTGCTTGTACAGGGCATCGTATTCTTCCACCGGCACCTGGGCGCCGCGGGACCAGCCGATCTCGGTCCCCTTGAGGCTCACCGGCCCCCAGTGGATGAACAGGCCGAAGCGCATGGCTTGCCACCGGGCCATGGCCTGGGCGGGGGCGGTCCAGAGGGATTTTTCCGGCTCGGCGGGCCGGGCCACGCCAGCGTTGCTCCAGTGGCCCAAGAGCACCAGGGCCAGCGCCAGGCCGATGGGCCGCCTCGGGAAAAACCGTCGCAGCCCCAAGCCGTGCGAATCCGAAAAGCACTTGACCAACGACCTCATGGCTTGAACCTCCCGTTGTGCGGTCTTGTCCCAAACCGACAGGCCAGGCGCCGTGGTCCCCGGCGGGACGGTGCGCAGGGCTCCACGGGGCCAGGGGCACGCTGCCGGCGGGCAGATTCGCGATGGTCCCACGCTGGCCAACGTAGCCGGGGCCGCGGCGGCACGCAAGGGCGCCGCATCCTGCCTCGCTCCGTGCTCCCTCCTCCCCGCTCCCTGCCCCTGCTCCCTGCTCCCAGCGCCGCTTGCCGGTTCGCATTGTATGATTAAAAACCGGGCACTGGTCGAGGCAGAACGAGGACATCATGCCCGTGGCACACTGCAATCGCATTGCGGGACTCATGATTGGTCTATTGGTGCTTTCGGCCGCCCTCTGCGCTGCCCAGGACGTCGTGCAGGCGGCGAAAGACCAGGTGGCCAAGTACGAGGGGCAGTTGGAGGCGCTGGCCGCGTGGTGCGAACAGGAAGGGCTTTCGGCCGAGGCGGCTAAGACACGCCAGTGGTTTCGCCGGGCCGACAGCGATTGCGTGTATCTTCCGGTATTGCCACAGGAGGAAGGCCCGCCCGCACTGCCCGAGGGCACCCCCGCCAAGGTGCAGCAGTGGTACAGCCGATTCTGGCAACTCCGCCGCCAGCAGGCTGCGGCGCTGGAAGCCCTGGCCCGCCGCGCGGTGCGTGCGGACCGCGCGTCGCTGGCCTTCTCGCTGGCGCTGGCCGCCATCCGCGAAAACCCCGACCACCCCGGCCTCCGCCGCCTGCTAGGTTACCAGAAGTACCAGGGCCGCTGGCTTACGCTGTACGAGATCCGCCAGCTTCGATCCAACCGCATCTGGCATGACAAGTTCGGCTGGATCCCCCGCGATCACGTGCGGCGGTACGAAAGCGGCATGCGTTACTGCGACGGCCAGTGGATCACCGCCGAGGAAGACGCCCGGCGCCACGCCGACATCGAAAATGGCTGGCTCATCCCTACCGAGCACTGCCTCATCCGCACCAACCACAGCCTGGAAGCCGGGGTGGCGCTGGCCAGCAAACTCGAACGCCTGTACCGGGTGTGGCGCCAGTTGTTCGTGCGCTACTACGCCACCGAGGCGGAGGTGATGGCGATGTTCGACGCCCGGCCGCAGGCCCGGCCGGCATGGACCCCGCCCCGACACCGCGTCGATTTCTACCGCGACCGGGAGGACTACGTGCGGGCGCTACGGCCCCGGTTCGGCCAGGTCGAAATGTCCACGGGATTCTATGCGGATGGGGTGGCCCATTTCTTCGCTGGCGAAGGCTACGAAGACCGCACCTTGTACCACGAGGCCACACACCAGTTGTTCCACGAATCGCGGCCGGTGTCGCCCCTGGCCGGCCGGAAAGGCAACTTCTGGATCATCGAGGGCGTGGCGATGTACATGGAGTCGCTCCGCGAGGCGGACGGCTTCTATGTGATTGGCGGCCGGGATGATGTGCGGATGCGCGACGCCCGCTTCCGCTTGCTCAAAGACGAT
>JBBIQF010000717.1:0-2502 GCA_037442445.1 Planctomycetaceae bacterium | reverse complement strand
CGCCGCGGCTCCGGTGAACAGCGAGGCCAGCCAGGGGTACGTGTCGTTGGCCATTGTCGGCTGCGTTGGGAGGTAGTGCAGGGAAAACGGCCGCCTCACAGGGGCTTGGCCAAAGGGGGACTGGCACCGGGCGCGGGCGGCCGTCCCAGGCGGGGCGGAGGCATGTCCGGCGCCGCCACCGCCGGCGCCAGGGCCGGCGGCGGCCCCAGCGCCTCGTGGCCGTAAAGGAACTCCGGTTCCAATAGCTCCTTGTCCACCAACTCGTCCACGAACGAGGGGAGATAGCCCGTCGGCTGGAGCGACACGCCGTTGCGCCAGTTGAAGATATCCAGCACCACCGCCTTGCCCGTTTCGGGGTCGAAGCGCGCCACCTCGGCAATCTGGGTGACCACGCGCCGGCCGGCGGGCAGCCGGCTGATGTGTACGATCAAGTCCAGGGCGCTGGCCAACTGGCGGTGGATAGAGGCCACGGGCAGGTCGGCGGCCATCAGCACCAGCACCTCCAAGCGCTCAAGCACCTCCAGGGCGCTATTGGCGTGCACGGTGGTCATCGAGCCGTCGTGGCCGGTGTTCATGGCCTGGATCATGTCCAGCGCCTCCGGGCCGCGGCATTCGCCGACGATGATCCGGTCCGGCCGCATCCGCAGGGCATTGCGCACCAGGTCGCGGATGGTGTACTGCCCGGTGCCTTCCACGTTGGGCGGTTTGGTTTCCAGCGTGACCACGTGCTCCTGGTGCAGGCGGAGTTCGACCGTATCCTCGATGGTGATGATCCGCTCTTTGTAGGGGATGAAACTCGAGAGGACGTTCAGCAGGGTGGTCTTGCCCGAGCCGGTCCCCCCGCTGACCAGGATGTTCCGCCGGTCGATGACGCAGGCCCGCAGGAAATTGGCGGCTGCCGGCGTGATCGTGCCCAGCTCGATCAGGTCCTCCATGGTGAGGCGCTTGAGCGGGAACTTGCGGACCGTCAGGCATGGCCCTTTCACCGAAAGCGGCGGGATGATGGCGTTGACCCGCGAGCCATCGGGCAGCCGGGCATCGACCAGGGGCTGGCTCTTGTCGATCCGCCGGCCCACCTGGGCCACGATCCGCTCGATGATCGATTCGGTCACCTTGTCCGAGATGAAACGCCGCCCCGATTTCTCGATCACGCCGTCCCGCTCGACATAGATCTGGTCCCGCCCCACCACCATGATCTCGGTCACCGTGGGCGCCCGCAGCAGGTCCTGGAGCGGCCCGAACCCGAAGATGATGTCCTTGAGGTCCTTTTTCAGCGTGCGGAGGATCAGGTACTTGCGCAGTTCCTGGTGCAGGTGGGGGCGGACCAGGGGGAACACCTCGGCGAACCGGCTCTCCACGCGCTCGATCCGCTGGCTGGTGTCGCGGCACTGGCCCAGCTCCAGCTTCTCGCGCACGAACTGCAACAGGCTGTGCAGCTCCGCCTCGCGCTCCGGAACCAGCGTGGCCGGCACGTCGAACTCGTTGGAGGTCAGCGACGCCAGGTCGAAGAACTCGTCGGGCCCTTGCTCCAGGATCAACTGGTTGACCAGATGGTCGCGGAGCGTCAGCCCGGTAATCTCCTCCAGCAGAGCCTCGTTCTCCGGGGCGAAGACCTTCAGCTCCCGGCACACATCCTCGATGTTGTTCTCCAGCATGAGGATGCTTTGGGTATCGCGGGAGCGGGTGGTCTCGAACTCGTACAGGTCCAGGCGCTCCAGGAGTTTGCGGTGGATGCGCAACTCCAGATCGGCCAGCACCGAGCGGAGATGGTTTTCCAGCTCCGCGCGGCTGACGGTGGCCGGCTTCTCGGCCTCAAAGGTGAGCGTGTACGGCCAGATGCGGACCTTGGTGCCGGGGGCGAAGGCCACGGTCTGGGGCCCGGTAACCTCCACGTCGCCCACGATGCAGCCGTTGAGCCCCAGGTTTTCCAGATAGAGTTGCCCATCCTGCAACCGCACAATGGCATGGCGTCGGGAGACCAGGGGGCTGGGCAGAACGATGGTGTTGGAGGGGTCGCGGCCGATGGAGATTTCCGGCCCTTGGACCTCGACCATCGTGCGCCGGCTTTCGTGGATCCGGTTGAACCAGACTTTCATGGCAGCATGGCAGGCGGCAAGGCCGGCCCCTCCTGGCCGGTCACGGGTTCCGCGGAGCGCGGGGATGGAGCATGACCACCAGCGGCTGCGAGCGGTTGACCTCCAGCAGCCGCAACAGCCGCTGGGCCTGGGGTTCCAAGCGGCCGTTTTCCAATCGCACCGCGATGGTCATCACCCCTTCCTGGGTCTGGGGGATTTGGGCGGCCTGAAGCACTTCGGGGGCGGTCAGCCGGTTGCCCAGCGAAAGTACCCGAAAGGGGCCGATCATCTCCAGATCGCCGTCGGCAGTCGGCCCGCTGGCCGAGTCGGCCGAAGGGATGGGCTCGGAGGCCGCCTGGCCGGGGTTCTCGGCCCGCGCCGGGTTGGGCTTGGGCGGCGCGCGGCGCGGCAGGCCCGCCTCGGCGGC
>JBBIQF010000716.1:0-2512 GCA_037442445.1 Planctomycetaceae bacterium | reverse complement strand
CCCGCGGCTGCCCAGCCCATTGGACTTCGCGCTTGGCCACGGTCACCTCGCATGCCATAGTGGGTGCGCCGCGGGATTTACCGGCAGGGCCGGCAGCCGGCCGCCTCGCGGTGGCTTGGGTTCCAGAAAGTTCCTTTTTCATCGCGGCCGGCGGGGCTCTATAGCAACCGGCCCGTGCGGTGGGGCGTTCGCCCCATGGCCTGCCGGAGCGTGCCGCAGGGCCAGCCAGTCGCCGTTGCCGTCCACATCGCGGTGGAACGCGTGGACCGCGAAGCGGACGAGTTGGTCGGGGGTCTCGAACCCCAGTTTGCGCATCAAGGCGTTGCGGCGGACCTCGATGGTGCGGATGCTGAGGTCCAGTTCCCGGGCGATCGCGCGGTTGGACTTGGCCTCGCCGATGCGGCGCAGGACCTGCTCCTCCTTGGCGGTGAGGGTGGCCAGGCGGCGCTGGATCTCTTGGCGCTCACGATGGAGCTCGCGGCGCCGGCGATCCAGGGCCACCGCGTCCTGGATGGTGTCCCACATCTCCTGTTCGTGCAGGGGTTTTTCCAGGAAGTGGAAGGCCCCGGCCCGCATGGCCCGCACCGCCAAAGGCACCGTGGCGGCCCGCGCGATGAAGATCACCGGCAGCGTGGCCCCCTGGTGGGCCAGGCGCTGCTGGATCTGGAGCCCGTTGACCCCCGGGGCGCGGACCTCGGTGACTAGGCAGCCGGCCTGGGTGCCGTCATACGTTTCCAGGAACTCGACGCCGGACTCGAATACCCGGCAGTCGAAATCCAACATGTTGGCCAGGCGCCGGACCACCTGGGTGGCCACGGCATCGTCATCGACCACGAACACGACCGCTTCGGCCTTCATGGGGACCCCCTCGCGCTGGTCCCGGGAAAACGACAACACGCGAATGATCTGCCCCGGCTGGCGGCGTGCTTGGCGCGCACTCCGTTCTTCTCGGTTGCAAGACCGATGTCGCCCAATCCATTCAGATAAGGGTACGCGTCCCGCAGGTTCGGGACACGTCCCTACCGGCGACCGCGGCACGGGCGCCGCGCTTGGGCGCGGCGGCCAAGCACCTCAATCGCCCCTTCCCTGGCGGGAGGCAGGCCCCGGCGCGGCGCCTGCCGGCGCACGGCGCGGACCTGCTGCCCAGCACTCTTCGTGCGACTCGTCTAAAGGGTTACGTCACTAGGAAGGGACTCTTGCCCTCGTTTGGTTGGCCCTCGGTGGCCTCGTCCGGCGTCGCTGTCCGGCCGACGCCGCAAGAATCATTCAGCCAGTTCCAGCCAAGAGTCATCAATCGCCATCGAAGCTCCCTGCTGAATAAAATCGATGCTCACCACGACCAACGTCTGCCCATGCCGTTTGAGCAACGTGCCTTCCAGGCCAGCAAGCGATCCGTAGCGCACGCGGACCCTCTTGCCCGGCACCAGCCGGCTCTCGGGGGTCAGCGGTGCCCCGGAGGCGATCAAGCGGCGGATGTTGACCAGGTCCTGCCGGAGCCGCTCGCCCTCCTCGACGTGCAACACCCGCACGATGCGGTTGGACTTCAAGCTGGCCAGGCGGTCGTCGGCCGAGCCAAACATGAACACGTACCCGGCAAACAAGGGCACGTGCGAAACGACCCTCCGGCCCCGATAGCACAAGGTCCGTTTGACCTGGGGCAGGTAGAAGGGGATCTCTTTGGCCAACAGGTGCCGGGCCACGGCCTTCTCCTGGCGGGCCTTGGTGTACAGGACCCACCAGGACCTGGCCGAGGGATCGGCGGCAGCCAGCTCCAGCAAGTCCTCGGGAAAGACGGAGGTTTCCCCGGCTAAGACAGGCATCGCCCCCCCTTTTGGTTCTCTGTTCCAGTGGGATTGGTTCCGTTGCGTTAGGGTTCTATGCTAGTTCGGCCGATGGGGCTGTCAAGCGGCCGCCCTGGTTTGAACGCCAATGGCCGCCATGGACTTTATATTTTACCGCCCGATGTGGGGGCACAAATGCGGGACCGTACCACCCTTAGGTAGCACAAAATGGCTTCCTAAACCCCTCAGTTTTCCTACTTGAACGGTTTTTTCTGGCTTCCAAAAAAATCATTTCGCCCATATGCGCGATGGCGCAATTCTTAGTCGCTCCGACGCAATTCCCGCCGGCCCGCTGGCCGTCTCCATGCCAAGTAGCATCGCTCTAACTCATTTCTTCGCAAGATGTTTCGACCACTGGTGCAAGCTTGATGGAAGGGCTTTCGGCGTCGGTCTGGCCCAAGGGCGGGCCGCCTGGGTCTAGCTGCCATTGCTATTTGCCATCCCGTAGGCGAGCTTTCGGGAACCGCGGCGCGAAGGGATTGCGCTTGTGTTCGCAATTGCGCAATTGCCGCTGGGTATTAGTCTTGTGGCGACAGCGGCGCCCCCTCTACGGGGCGTGAATCGATAATTGCAAAACAAGTCAAAATTTTTCGGAACGCCTTACAACCACTGTTTCCGCTGGTTCGATTATACCGTATAGTAGTACTATCAATAGGGGGTGTAGGCTTCGG
>JBBIQF010000715.1:0-2524 GCA_037442445.1 Planctomycetaceae bacterium | reverse complement strand
CTATTGACGTTTTCCGGTCCCCCGGCTCCCAGCGCAATTCCCCTTATGCACCCCGCCGGCGCCCTGCGGGAGCCGGCTGCGTTGACGGTTGGGCGGGCAACTGCTAGGATGTTGGGTTTACCCCCCTGAACGGTCCAGGGGGTAAGCATGATGCCTGACCGACTTTTTTGGATGTAACGCCGGACGCCCCGCGGGGCCGGGGACATTGCCGGTGTGCCTTGGGAGAGTTTCGGTGGCTACAGTTCTGGTGAAAGATCTGATCGAGGCGGGGGTTCATTTCGGCCACCGCACCAGCCGATGGAACCCGAAGATGCGGCCGTACATCTACGGCCGGCGGAATCTGATCCACATCATCGACGTGCGGGAGACGATCCGGGGATTGTTGCGGGCCCGCAAGTACTTGCAGCAGGTGGCCCAAGGGGGAAGCCTGGTGTTGTTCGTGGGGACCAAGCGGCAGGCATCGGAGACGATCGAGCGCGAGGCCAAGCGGTGTGGCATGCCGTATGTGAATGACCGCTGGCTGGGGGGCACGCTGACGAACTTCCGCACCATCCGCAGCCGGCTGGCCCGGCTGGAGGAGCTCGAGGCCTTACGGGCCAGTGCGGAGATCGCCACGTATTCCAAGAAGATGCAGTCGGCCCTGGCCCGCGAATACCGCAAGATGTACCGCAACCTCAATGGCATTCGCACGATGAACCGGCTGCCGGAATGCCTGGTGGTGGTGGATCCCAAGAAGGAGCGCAATGCGGTGCGCGAGGCCCGCAAGCTGGGGATCACCACGGTGGCCTTGATCGATACCGACTCCGACCCGGACGAGGTGGACTTGCCCATTCCGGGCAACGACGACAGCATCCGGTCGATCGAGCTGATCGTGCAGCACCTGGCCGATGCGGTGCTAGCCGGCCGGGCCGCCGCGGGCGAACTCCAGCAGGCCCAGGCCGAGGGGGCGGCCGAAGAACCCTCCCCCGCCGCCGTATAACCGGCCCTGTTTCCGTTTTGTCTGCAAGCGAGCACCTGGAGGAGTAACGATGGCAGAGATCACCGCGGCGGCCGTCAAGTCGCTGCGCGACCGTACGGGCCTTCCGATGATGGACTGCAAGCGGGCCCTGGAAGAGGCCGGCGGCGATGCCGATGCCGCCGTGGAAATCCTGCGCAAGGCCGGCAAGAAGACGATGGCCAAGCGGGCCGGCCGCGAGACCTCGTTCGGCCGGGTGATGGTCCACGCCCAGATGGACCCCGGCTGTGGGGCGATGGTCGAACTCCGCTGCGAAAGCGCCCCGGTGGCCAACAACGACCAGTTCATCCAGCTCGGGCGCGATCTGGTCGAGCAGTTGGCCCGGGGCCCCGGTGCCGCTACTGCCGAGGAACTCCTGGCCCAGCCCTCCCCCAGCCAGCCCGGCCTCACGCTCCAAGACCAGTGGGACGACCTGAGCAACCGCATCCGCGAGGTGTTCCGCATCGCCCGGATGGCGCGTCTCGACCGGCCCTGCGCCGGATACGCCCACCACAGCGGCACCAGCGGCGTCCTCCTGGAGGTGCAAGGGGGCGCCGCCGAACTGGCCAGGGATATCGCGATGCACATTGCGGCCATGCGGCCGGCCGTCTTCCGCCGCGAAGAGCTGGACCCGGCCCTGGTAGCCAAGGAACGCGAAATCCTGGCCGAGCAGACCCGCCAGGAACACCAAGGCAAGCCGGAAAAGGTTATCGACAAGATCATCGAAGGCCGCCTCCGCGAGTTCTACCTCGAACGCTGCCTGCTCGAGCAGCCCCATGTCAACAAGGAAAAGTACGGCAACCAGACGGTCGGCCAACTGGCAGAAAAGGCGGGGATGAAGCTCGTGCGCTTCATCCTCTGGGAGTTGGGCAAGGAGTAGCGCATGGCCGGCACCGGGTCTGCCCCGCCGCATTCCCGCTTCCGCCTGGTGGTGCTGAAGATCTCGGGCGACGGTTTCAGCCGGCCCGGCGAGCGGGGTATCGCCATGGATGCCGTGGCGCATCTGGCCGAGCAGACCGTCCGCGCCTCGAAGTACGGGGCCAAGATCGCCATCGTGCTGGGGGGAGGCAATATCCTGCGGGGCGCGCAGTTCACCGCGGGCAATACCGCCATCCGCGAGGCTACGGCGCATTACATGGGGATGCTGGCCACGGTGATGAACGGCCTGGCACTGCAGGATGCCCTGGAATCGCTGGGGGCGGAGACCCGGCTGCTGTCGGCCATCCGCATGGACGGCGTGGCCGAACCCTACATCCGCCGCCGCGCCCAGCGCCATCTGGAAAAAGGCCGCATCGTGCTCTTGGCCGGCGGCACCGGCAGCCCGTTTGTCACCACCGATACGGCCGCGGCCCAGCGGGCCTTGGAACTGGGGGCCGATATCCTCTTGAAAGCCACCCGCGTCGATGGCGTGTACAGCGACGACCCCGAGAAGAACCCCCACGCCGTGCTCTATGGCGAGCTGAGCTACGACGATGTGCGCGGCCGCAAACTCCGCGTCATGGACCACGAGGCCGTGACCAAGTGCCAGCA
>JBBIQF010000714.1:0-2546 GCA_037442445.1 Planctomycetaceae bacterium | reverse complement strand
AGTAAGGGATGCAGCAAAGCAAACAGGTCCGGGTTACCGACCCGGCAGGCTCCGGGTCGTAACTTGCGGCTGCGCCACGCCGAAGAGGGGCCCCGGTTTCAAACGATTTCTTCCGACCACGCGGCTGCCCCGTGGGAAAGGAGTAGTCGGGCCATCGTCAACGGTCTTGCCTCATCCGCGGCTTGGGGGCGGGGACTTTTCGTTGCTTCACGCCGGGCGGGCGCCTTATACTACATGGGGGTGCCGGGATCGGCGCCCGGACGGAGCGCAGCGGGTGTTGCACCCGCAGCGGGCATTGCGTCCACCCAAAAAGTGGGCGTGACTCCAACCCGTGGCCCTCGAAGGGGAATGTGCCCGTCTTGCTGCACCTATGTAGCCGGGACGGCTGCACCATAACGGGACTGGTACAGCGCAGGTGGTTGTACCACGTAAGACCTATGCAGCCGGGACGGCTGGACCACAACACGGCTGCACCACAAAGCAAAAAGAAGTTTCGCGAGCCCGACGAAGTGGCACCAAGGCGGCAGAATACGCAGATTGGCCAAGCGCTTAGGGAGACGCGGCGATGAGGGTGTGGGCATTCTGGGCACTGCTGTTGTGGGCAGGCACCACGCTGCCGGCCAGTGCCGACGTCTTCCTCCTCGATCAGGGGGGCAAGCTGGAGGGTGAACTCCTCAACCCCAACGAAGCCCCGCGGCGGACCTATGTCATCAAGACGGCCGACGGGGTAACGGTCACGCTGAACCGCGCCCAGGTAAAGCAAGTGGTGCGCCGCCGCCCGAATGAGGAGGAGTACGAGCGCATCCGGCCCCGCTATCCGGACACGGTGGAAGGGCAGTTCGCCCTGGCCGAATGGTGCCGCCAGAATAATTTGCCCGCCCAGCGCCGCGTGCATCTGGAAAGGGTGATCGAACTGGATCCCAATCATGTCCGTGCGCGGCACGGGTTGGGGTACAGCCAGGTAGGTGGCCGGTGGATCACCCAGAAAGAGGCGATGAAGGAGCAGGGGTTGGAGTGGTACAAGGGCCGGTACCGCACGCGCCAGGAGATCGAGCTTTTGGAGGAACGGCAGCGCCAGGACGCGGCCGAGAAAGAGTGGATGCAGAAGATCGCCCGCTGGGAAAGCTGGCTGGCTACCGACAAGGCGGCCGCGGCCCGCGAGGGCCTGGAGTCGATCCGCGACCCGGCGGCCGTCAAGGGGCTGGCCCAGGCGATGCGCTCTAATCCCAATCCCAACGTGCGGTTGCTCTTCGTGGCGGCCTTAGGCCGGATCGGTACGCAGGACGCCCAAAAAGCCTTGGCGACCTTCGCCATCGAGGACCCCGTGGAAGAGGTCCGCCTCAGTTGCCTGGATATTCTCAAGGTGCCGAAGAACCCGGCGGCCGTGGATTTCTTCGTCGGATACCTCCGGCACAAAGATAACCGGCTGGTAAATCGGGCCGCCGTGGCGTTAGGGCAGATGGGGGACCCCTCGGCCATTGGGCCATTGATCGACGCCCTAGTGACCACGCACAAATACAAGGTGCAGGGCCGGCCCGCGGGCCAGACCACGACCACGTTCGGCATGGGGCCGGGCGGCGCACCGGGTCCGGCGGGCCTTTCGATTGGCGGCGGCGGTCCCCGCGTGATTGTCGAACACGTCCAGAACCGCGCAGTGCTGGATGCCCTGAGCACCTTGACCGGGGTCAACTACGGCTTCGACGTGCGGGCATGGCGGGCCTGGTACACCATGCAACGCAAGCGCGAGGCCGCCGCGCTGGGGGCCAACGCATTGCCCGCGGCCCCGTGATTTTGCGCATCCCGGCCAAATGGGGCCGGCCGGGCTTTCAAGCCCGGCAAACAGCACGTCCCACCGTGGCCGCCACCGGGCCTTGACCGCCCCGTTGCTTACCCCAAGGTCCAGCCCTGCCGGTAGGTCTTGCGGATGAAGCGATCGGCTTCGGGGCAGCCCACGGCCTGGAGCTTCTCGGGATCCCATTGGAGCTTTTGCCCCACGCGGTAAGCGACGATCCCCAGAAGCACCGTCTCGGCCAGGGTGCCGGAGTAGTCGAAGTTGCAGGTCGTCGGCCCGCCGGTCTTGCAGGCTTGGATCCATTCCTGGTAATGCCCGATCGACTCGGGAATGGTCGGGGCCGGCGGCTTGAAGCCCGCGTATTGCGACTCGGGCAAGAGCTTGTGCTGGCCGTAATCGGCGATGAGCATCCCCTTCTGCCCGATGAACAGCACCGCGGCACTCCAGCCGGGAATGCGGCGCTCGGCGAGGAAGGGGGGCCGCTTGCCCCCGTCGTACCATGTCATGGTGACGGGCGGCTGCTCGCCCCGGGCAGGGAACTCGTAGCGGACCACCAGCCCGGGCGAGGTGCGTTCGGGATGGATGGGGCGGGGCCCCTCGGCCTCGATCGTCGTGGGATGGCGCAAGCCCAGCGCCCAATACGGCAGGTCCATATAGTGGCAGCCGAAATCGCCCAGCCCGCCGGTGCCGAAATCCCACCAGCTTCGCCATGCGCCGGGCAGGTACACGGGATGGTAGGAGCGATAAGGCGCCG